>CP024913.1 GCA_002813895.1 Cyanobacterium sp. HL-69
ATGTTTATTACCGTAACGGGATTTAAAGGTGGGGTAGGGAAAACGACTACAGCGGTGCATCTTGCTTGTTACTTTTCCCAATTTGGTAAAACCTTGTTGGTGGATGGAGATCCCAATCAATCAGCTACTGCGTGGGAAAAACGAGGACAGTTACCGTTCAAAATAGTTAATCTGATGGCGGCGGCTAAGTATTCTCAGGAATATGAGCATATTATTATTGATACCGCTGCGCGCCCCGATGCTGACGAGATGAAGGCTTTAGTGGATGGTTGCGACTTGTTAATATTACCTACTTCCGCAGAAGCTCTTGCCATAGATGCTCTTTTGCAAACCGTTGATTTACTTCACGATTTAGGGGGAGATTATCGAATTTTACTTACTATGATTCACCCACCCCCAGTAAAGACTGGACAAATGGCAAAACAGGCATTAATGGATGCTGATTTGAAACTATTTGAAGGGGAAATCCGCCGTTATATTGCCTATGAAAAAGCGTCTCTTATGGGTGTTCCTGTATATGAATCGGGAGATCGTCGGGGGAAAATTGCATGGAAAGACTATCAAAAAATCGGTAAGGAGATTTATTCATGAATAAGACTAATCCCTATGCTAATTTAACTAAAAACTTAAAAGCGAAGACCGATAAAACTAAATCTGAAAATCTTACCAAGATTCAAGAGGGAGATAGTAAAAATATAGAGCAAGAAGAATCTTTATCAATGGAGTCTATTAACAAGGAAGAATCTCAGTCAGTAGTACCAAAGAAAAAAGGCAGACCATCCACGGGGAAGCGTAGTAATCCTGATTGGATTGGTCGTACTTATTATATAAGGAAAGAAATTGATTTTGATGTAGCAGACCAACTGCTAAAACTTAAGCGAGAGGGTATTGATTTAGATAAATCTGACTTGGTGAATTTTCTCCTTGAAGAATGGGTAAAAAGTCAACAAGGTGAAAGGGCGACATTTCGCATTGGTGAAAATATGTAATAACTATGAGCAAGAGTCGTTATCCCGATAACTGGAATGAGATTGCCTTCAAACAAAAGGAGAAAGTTAAATGGCGGTGTCAAAAATGCGGTGTGCAGTGCATTAAGCCGGGGGATAAGACGGCTCATCTTAGTAAATCGAACCGTGCCAAAATAACTATGGTGGTTCATCATTCTAATTATCAACCAGAGGATAATAGAGAAGAAAACTTGGTTTGCCTTTGTACCGCTTGTCATTTGAGTTACCATACCAGAAAGCGTGGTAATATCAGCATCGGACAGTTATCTCTTGATTTAGACGTTAATAACTAACCTTAAAAAAACGTGCTAAGGGTTATCTAAAATTCATGCTAAAAGTACCTCAATGCTACACCCCATAAAGGGTTGACTCGTTCATAAATACTCAGATGGGTGGAGCGTTACGTTGCTTGTTTTATGCCCATCACCGAGCGTGATAGGCACGAACGCCCTTTGATGGCAACCTCGTAAAGAAGCCTATGGTGGTGCAAAAACTACGTTCCTACACGCTCCCAACATAGCTCAAACTCATATACTGTATTAGTTTGACTCGCATGACTGCATAACAACTTATTAGCACTTGAGTGAATCAAGTTTGAGCGGAGAACCATTAAACTTAGAATTAGCGCACCACACTGAGTATTAGACTATATATGGGTTTAAGTATTGTTACTATCAATTAGAGCAGCACAGGTGATAAGTTTTAAATCAGGGTTAAACTGATCCCCTGTGCGTGTTAAATTCATGATTACTACCTCTGTTCAAGCAGAGGCTTTACTTTTTGTTTTGAACTAGAGGATTAATCTCCTCTTTTTCTTGTCCTTATTATAATTTTTTAAAAAGTTTATTATGTTAAAATATTAGTATTTATTACTACTTTTAAATAAAAGTTTTCCAGCGCACTTAAAACCATGAATAAACCAAAGATTGTTAAGCGAGTAATAGATAGATTATTCAGAAAAAAGAATGAAGATAAAGCATGGAATGAGTTTGTAGATATGGGAGTAGAAGCCTATATGGAACAGCACAACATTCAGACTAAAGAAGAACCCATAATAGACGCAGTTAGGGCATTAATCATCGGTAAAATTTACATCTCTGAACAGTCAGAAATAGTAGCTGAAATGGTAAAAGTTGACAGAGATTTAGAGGAAACAATTATGGCGATGATAGGTCATAATGTCATCCCAAAAACTATGCCAGAAATGGAACAGATGAAAGATTTTAATTGAACGCCCGAAAAATTCCCGTATCCGTTATCCTCAAACGCCTTGATTAATTTTGTACTACACCTTCTGATTTTTTTATGTTAAAAACTATATATGATAAGGTGTCTGGAGCTTGATTAACTCTCCTCTCCCATAAATGACTAACCCTGAAGCTATTGATATATCTAGCTTGTAGGTCACTTCTAACATAAATTTGTTGAAAGGTGTAGTACAGATTTGAGAAAAGCACCCAACCCATAACGCTCTCATCAAACCGAAAACCAAAGTAATCATAAATTGTCGTGGGGGTGGAGCGTTGCGTTGCTTCGTCTTTCAACACCATCCATGATGGTGAAGGAATATAACATAACACCGATCTATTTGAAGTTAAACCGCATGGCTAAAAGACTTCACGCCTTCACGCTCCCTAGCTAATCCAATCAACCAATAACGCTCTAATATATTGCTATATCTAGATTAGGATTTACTTTTAACATAAATTTGAGATAAGGTGTAGTACGGATTTTGGGAGAGAAAAGCTAATCCCTGAGAAACCCAATGAAAGGTCAAGGATCGACGAGTTATCTAAGAATTAAATCAAGGAGAGGAGATGTGCCTTGAGGATTAGGACAAAGGAATCGTAGGGAATATTGAGATGTGGGTTATCAAGCACGGCGGACTTCCAAAGTGTTAATGCAGTTTTCTGGGAAACACGACGTTGAATAACCAATGACGTTAGGTTTAGAGTATCAAGATATTGAAATAGTTGAGCGTTGGAACTAACAGGTTTTGTGGTGTTAGCAGTAGTTGTAGTTTGAGTAGTGGTGGTAGAGGTCGTAGTTGTTTTAATTGATGGGTTTTCAGTAAATAGTTTATGGAGTACAGCAATATGTAAAGCGTCACCAATAGCACTATGCAGAGATAGCTTTATTTTATTTCTTACATGGGGAGGAAGATATTGCAGTATAGTCTCAGAATTAACATGAAATTCCTCACCTATATCTTTTAAGGTTATTTTACCAAGTTCATCTTGTAAATCAAGCAGACTATACTTTGAGAGGTTTAAACCAGAGTCCTTAAGAATTTGTTTATCATGTGTTTTATCCCAAAAAACAAGAGTTTTCATATTTTTAAAGGGTGATATAGTCTTTATAATGCTTGCTCGTACTTCTTGGAGTTTGATGTTAGGAGCAAAAGTAAAAGATCTAAAACAAAGATATTGATCTCCCCACCAAGCTAAACCAAATTCAGTAGGTCTAAGTTGTCCACCACCTTCACGGGTAAACTCAAAATCAAGATAGCCGATATTCCTTAACTGATTCTTATTTGCCATAGTCCATGTTCCTCAAGATACACTTGCCTATGTAATTATCGTGCCATTAAGATTGATTCTTTGAAATCTCCCATAAGAAATCGTAGGCATTCATTGGGTAGATTAAAGTTGTTGAGAAGATATTTTTAAAATCAGTTAGGTGTAAAGTCTTGTAGAGTTAACTATCTCACCAAGGACTGAGAGTAATTTAATTTTAGTTGAGGGTTATTAAATTGTTTTGGGTGATACTCCCCAGATCATTTTTGTCGCACTCCCTCCAAAGTCCAACGCCAGTAAAAACGGTTTTTTGTTTCTTTTCGTTACTTTTTCATATAGTATAAACGTTCTGTATTTTTTTGTACCCTATTGGGACTAAAACAAGGCTATAATCCACCCATTTAAGGTCTAAAATCTAAAATAATGCTTGTTATTTTAAAATAATAAGTCTTTTTTTAGTCTCATATTGAACCATTAGAGTCTTAATTAGACACGGTTTTCATTCATTTTTACCATTCCTCTACAAAATAACTCCCATTTCTCCCCAAAACGGCTGTAACCACGAGGACTCGTTTAAACAAGCCATTTTTGCGAATTGTTAAATTTCTAGTCCGATTTTCATTGGTAGGCAATAAAATAGGGTTATTTGTTGTGGATTTAGCCAAAAAATGACGTTTTGAGGGAAAAAACTTGCCTAGAAAAATTATTTGTTCAGTTTACCTTAATGAAGATGAAAAGGAAAAAGCAAATGCCCTTAGTGAAGAAAGAGGAATAACTCTATCAGATTTATTTAAGTCAGTATTGTATAGAAAGATTCCCAAGACACCAAGCCAAGTAAAAGTGAAAGCAATATTAAAGTTAGGAGAGGTGAGGAATCAGATTGAAGAATTGATGGAATATATACCATTGGAGCAACAAAAGAAGTTTAAAGATTTTAGTAAAGTGTTAGAAGAAGTAGAGGAAGAAATTGAACTATGCCCGTAGCAAAGCAAATAAAAGGAGCTGACTTCTACCGATGTATATCGTACTTACTTGATAGGGAAGAAAAAGAAATCATAGAAAGTAACCTGTCAGGTAAAACAGCGATCGCCCTTAGTAAAAGATTTGAATTATGTTGTCAGTTAAATGGGAGGATGAGAAAACCTGTATATCACGCCACAATCTCATTTAACCCGAATGAAGGTGAGTTGGATAATAGAAAGTTAAGGGCAATCTCCTATGATTATTTATATGGCATGGGCTTTGGGGAAGAAGAACCTGATTTAGATAAGTTGGAGAAGGAGAAAAGGAAGGGTGAAGGGCGAATGTTTGGTAGGGAATCCCTTGCTGTACCTTATGTGGTAGTGAAACATGATGATACGGAACATCAGCATATCCATATTGTGGCAGGTAGAGTAAGACATGACGGAAGCTGTGTGTCTAGTTATTGGGATTACCGTAAGTCTGAAAGGGTATTGAGGATGTTGGAAAACTACCATGGATTATCAAGCCCTGAAGGCACGGAAGTATTACAAGAGTTGAGAGATATTTTAGATAGGAGTAAGGAGCAATGTAAGGATTTTCAAGAATTAGATTTAGCCCTAAACCAAGAGGGAGTCAAAGTTTACAAGAAGAAGAGCGGTATTGTTTATGGTTACAAAAATAGTCACTATAAGGGTAATACTTTAGGAGCGAAATATACTCTACAGGGGATGAGTAAGGTGTTGGATATAAAAGGGTTAGAGGACTATCAAACCACTACTCCTAGTTTTGAATTTGATGATGAGTTTATCAAGAGGTTAGAGCAGTATAGGAATACCATGGAACAACTACTCAAAAATCAGGATACTGAGAGTTATAAGGGTGATTATTATGCCATTGAAAGGAGTAAGAAAAGTTTGGTGGTGAGTAAGGTTGATAATTCTGATGAGATGATTAAGTGGATTAAACCTGCACCTAATAAGCCATGGATTCTTAATAACTTTAGGTTTACAAGGGATACCTATGATGATTTTGAGGAGAAGACAATAGGAGTAAAAAACACCCTTGAGGTGCAGGAGAAAGAGAGGATTAAACAACTCGAAGCCGTTGAAAAACAGCAGGAGATTCAAAAGAAATTAATGGAGCAGATACCCTCGTCACAATCAGCTTCGGGAACTATCACTACTAACTCAGGAACTAACAGAAGGAGACGAGGCAGATAACCAGTGCATCTTAACACCAGAAGGAGAAGGAGGAGGTAACGAGCGCACCTTTGAACTAGCAAGTGACTTTAACATGAAAATGCAAAACCCGTAGTAAGATAACCAGCGCACTTTAATCCCTACCTATAACGCAAAGGTGGGATTCCGACCTAATTCTTGGGCTATCTCAATCCATTCTTGGATAATGATTTCAGCATTAGCTATTGCTTCAGCATAAGTTTTTCCATCAGCAAAACAACCGGGTAACTCTGGTACTTCTACGACAAAACAATTATCTTCAACACTCCAATCAATTATTAATTTATATTTTTTACCATCAATACTTTTCATAATGATAACGTGCTTGTAAAAAGTCAATACGCTCCTCTGTGACACGATAAACCAATCTATGCTCTAAATCAATTCTGCGTGACCATGTGTTGGAGTCTAAAAATTTGAGTGGCTCTGGTTTACCAATACCTTCAAACGGTGATTTCATAATAGCTTCAATTAAATCAAGAATTTTATTTGCTTTTGTTTTATCCGTACGATACCACCATGCTAAATCCTCTCGAAAACGAGGATGAAAAACTGGAAACAGTGACTTTACTTCTATAGACTCACTTTTAGTCGCTTTTTGTTGTTCTTTCCGATTGTTTTTCTTTCTACCTTTCAATCCCTAATTCCCCACATAAATCATCCACCGTATGAGGAGAAGGAGGTTGTTGTTTATCCCATTGTTTAGAATCTTCTAAGGCTTCTAATAGTCTTTGAGCGTTGGAGGGAGATCTCAATAAATAAACAGTTTCCAATAAACTTGATAAATCCTCAGCACTGATAAGAGCAATATCTTTATGCCCACGACGTTTGATAACAGCTATACTGTTGTCATTTTCTACTTCATTGAGTAAACTGGCTAAATTTTCCCGTGCTTGAGTATAACTGGTTTCTATGGAAAACATATTTAATCAACCTGTCCAGTAATTCTGTACATATTTGTTTTTCCTAGTTTACCTCAAATTGGGGTAAAGGGGTAAAGCTAGGGAAAGTGTAGAAATGGCAAAGTAAATTAATAGAAGTTCCGAATATACTAAAGTATTGGCACTTCTTTCTATTTTTCTTCTAAACTTTGGGTTTATCTGATGAAATCTTGACAATAAAGAGTAAAAAGTTCCGACACCATCGAAAATCAGCCCTTTTTGATACACACACACAAAATAAATACTATATTACCCTTATCTGAATAGTTATATCTTCATAAGGGTAAACATCCAAACGCCAGAATGCATTAGCTCCGATAGTTATTCGTTCTTCAACATCAATACCTGCTTGACCTTGTTGTTGAAAAGGAGGACTACTACTACGCAAACGCCAATTAAAAGCAGAGGACGGTGAAATCAAACCATAGGTTCTTCCCAAAGTTAAAAAAGAACCTCGAGCAACCCTTGTCCAACTATCTTTAGGACAATCTATCACAGTTGTTCTTCGCCTTGCCATAATTATTTCTCCGTATCTATAAATTTATAGGTTTTCAGATTTTTAAATGATTTAAGCACTTGATATGCAGAATCAATACTAATTTGACGTTCAAAAATTATTAACATTTTCTCAATTAAATCAGATTCACCTTCAATAGGAAAAATATCAGGTGTTAAAAAAGTTTTAGCATTCTTAAAATTTACAATATGTCCACCTAAATCTAAATAATTATCAGAGTCTTTAAAAAAAATTAACAATATTTCTTCAGCATTATTAATCGGAAAACAACACTGAGTTAAAATAAGTTTACAAGCCATAGTAGGTGCTGATATTTGGTCATATAACATTACAACACTTCTAAGAAGACCGAAGTCACTTTCCTGAAAATCACTGACGGTAATAAATGGTTTTTCATTCATAACATTATTTAATCTCCATAATGTCAATATGTTAGTAAATGATTGTCAACAAATATGCAGTTTATCAAATGTAGGTTAATTTTACATTTTAGGTTTAATTCTAACTAAATAATCTTAGATTGACAATTATTTTCTTTTACAAAATATTACTTATTTGAACTACATTTAATGGACTTATGTATTACTAATATAAGTAGTAAATAAAAAGTCAAAAGGTAGTATTAAACTTCAAAAATTATTGATTATCAACACTAAGATTCAAAGCAAAAGTAACATAGAGTGTATTATCAGTTTGGCTTGGCATTCATACCCAATACCCCCTAAAATAACCTGTTCTTGGACAACTTTGATTTAAATAACCTATCAATTAAGGCTAAAAATTAGTTTATTTGTACTTGTCTTTTGAACACTGCCCCTCATGACACGAACCCTATGTTTCAGGCCGTTTCCGCCTAATAGTAGCTACAGCCACCACCAGTAGAGCTTAGGCAATATCATCATTGATGACTATATCTTGGCTTAACTGATTAACTATCTTGATTAATTGAGCATCATTAAGATCTGTAATTGATGTTGGAATAAAATTGACAACTTTAGCAATGTAATTAAACCTTGACTCTCTATCAGTTATTTTCAACTCTGTGAATAACTTCCCAAGAGTATAAATTAATGTCTCCCATTCGTTTTTATTCTGTTTAATTGACTGATTATTCGTAAAAATGTTAGAGCCATGATTTTGGCTATTTTCTATGTTTAAGTCTTTTTGACTAATTTTTTGATTTTTTTGTAAACCACTTTTTATTGGTGTTGACTCATTGTTTTTACTAAAACCATTGCTATATATAGATTCTTGACTCATTTCTTGACTCATTTCTTGACTCATTTCTTGACTCATTTCTTGACTCATTTCTTGACTCATTGGATCAAGATTATAATTTTTAGATAGAGAGTCATTTTGATGATTATTTAGCTCGAATGAGTCAGTGAATGAGTGTATGGATGAGGCTGTTAATGAGGGTAAAAATGAGTCAGTACAATTGCCCTCTAAGCTATTATTTAAAGGCTTTTCAGGGGTAGGCAATGAGTCAACATTATTTTTTTGTATTCTTATCCCACGAATATATGTAACTCTATCTCTTTTATACTCAGTCGCTTTTGGGAACAATTCTAAAAGTCTAGGCTTAAATTTATTAGAACTCTTAATAATAGGGTCATCTTTTTCTCCATCGTCTAACCATACTTTTTTGGGCTTTTTTCCGTTATTATCCCAGTCATAATATCCCTCCTCGTAATACCATTCATCTAATAGATTATATACCTCACCAATTTTCATCAAATCACGGTCATCGTTGGTAAACTCTAAATTAATATCTTTAGCAAACCTTCTTAAATGATTGCTTTCTAATTGAATCTTTTCGGTGTAGTCTGAGGTAGCCTGATAATTTATTCCGTTGCGATAAACATTACCAAAAGCGATAATCATTAAATTAAGCATAGCGGGGGCTACTTCCTTAATCAGAAAATCCTTATCATGCTTAAATTTTGGATCTGCTTTTAGCTCACCTCTTTGGGGAGTCATGGAATAAACCTTAGTAAAGGGGATAATAGCCAATCTGGACTGGATAGCTTTTTGGTCGCCCTTAAGTTTTGGATCTTGATTACTATTGAATAGAAATAAGGCTTTCAACTCAATATCTACCCTATCTTTACCCTTTGCCTCCACGGAAATTGGATCTCCTGTGATTGCTTGTTTAAGGGATTGGATAGAGTCAATGGGTATCTGTTTATTTTCACTACTCCAATTAATTCTGGGCATGGAAGCTAATCTATGAAGGGAGAAGCCCCGTCCATTATCACTTTGTTTGAAATCATTAAGGCTACAGCTGGTTATCCCTTTTTTGCCTAGAATCAAACTAATTATTTCCCTGAGAGTATCTTTACCGTTGCTACCCTCACCCACTAACATTAAGGCTCTGATGCGGTCATATTTTTGGCGGATTAGCTCGGGGTTAAGGATTGTTGATACTGATTCTAAGAATAGGGATTTATAAGGCTCATCTAAGCATTCTAAGAGTTTTAGGGCGGGGGTTAAATCTTTGTGGGGGTCATAGTCCATTTTACCTTGATAGGTAAAGTAAACATCAGGGCTATAGGGTTTGAGGGTGAAGTATGGTTTATTGTCTTTTACCTCGGAGACTAAGTACCCATTATTTAATGGTAAACCCTGACAATTGAGCATTGATGGTGAAACATAAAAGTAGTTCTTACACCAGTCAAAAACTTTTTTAATATTGTGAGGACTGGCGAGGGATTTTTTGCCTTTATCATCTATATAGTTGGCACACCACTTGGTAATATCTCTTTTAATTATGCCGTCTTCTATGGCTTCATAAATACTCCCATTATATTTATGAAACATTATCCCGTTATGTAACCAATGACCGCTAAATAATTCATGCTGGGCTTGTAGTAACCATGGTTGTTTGACAATTTCTATATCTTCATCATCAAATGTTACAGGGGATTTACTAGGTTGTTTCTTCTTGGTAAAAAGGTTATCGTATTGCTGGTCATAGGATAATAATTCGGTGGTATAGTTATCCCCTTCATGGGTGATAATATATTCGAGTAGTTTCCTCGCATCTTCTTTTTTATCTTCGGGGATTAATTTAGATAACTCAACATAATCATCACCTTTATCGGCTACTTTACCAGCTATTTTTTTAATCAATTCACTGGTGGGTAATAAAACCACTTCAAAGAGATTTTTATTAGGATATTCGGAGTAAGCCTTATAAAATTTGATAGCTTTTTTGATACCTGCCTCGTCATGGTCGGCAATATAAACTAATCCTTTGATGCCGTTAGCTACTGCTTCATCAAATAAACGATTAAATACGGTAAAGTCTGATTTACTATTGCTGTGAGCGCCTATGATGGAGGTGCTGATATAACCATCATTTAGGGCGTAATCACAGGGTTTTTCACCCTCAAGGACTAATATCCATTTACCGTTTGCCTGTGGGAATAGTTTAAGGTGATACGGTAGCCAGTGATTTTTTTTAGTGCCATATTTTGGCTTAACGGCTTTTTCAAGGCTTCTCAACCCATTAGCATTTACATTGGGGAATATAGATCTGGTAACTGATAATTGGTTAGGGTAAGATAATTTGAAATAGTAGAGATTTTTGGGCTTTTCTGGATATTTATGGAACAGAGCTTTAAATTCATCTTCGGGCATATCCATTAAATATTGCTCTGAATACTTGGCTCTTAATTTTGCTTCTTTTTCATAGTGGCTAATGATGTTGTCAACGGATGTTGAACAAGTAGCCAAAAAATCCCCATTGTTTGGGCGTACGTCACTATTATTTGTTATCATTTATTTAAGTTAATTTTATTTCCGCTCTCTAAGAGCCTTAGTGTATAAAAGTTTGCTGTATGAGGTGTTGGCGCACCTCTTCAATAATTGTACACAAAAAAGGGTTGGTGATTTTAAGAGAAATCACCATTCTCTATTTTTGGATACTAGAGAGTTAAAACCTCTCTTTTTATTATTCAAATTAATATTCTTGCCTCCAAAATTAGACTATTAGGATAATATAACTTGCAATATTCTATCATTTTATCTATCGCTTGTAACAAAGATTACTTTGTACAATATCATACCTTAAGCTATCATGTTAATAAATAATAAACTATTTAATTTTATATTAATTTAATCCTTTAAGTTTCTTTACAAAAAGAGCATTTTTAATTAATTATGTATAATTCACTTGTAACAGGCTACTGTAACGTTTGCAACAGGTGATATAATTGTTACATTATTTATTAGTAAGAAAAAATAACTATATGGTGCTATGAATCGTCAATATAATCCCAAATCATTAGAAAATATCAAGCCCCACCAGTTCAAGCCGAAATGGAAATCAGGGAAAACTAAGTTGATGAGATTACCGATCGCCCTTGAGGAAGATATATTGACTTATACGAGGGTAATTGATAGTGGTGTTGATATTGATAACAGTCCTAAATCAGATGTAACAACTAATGGACTAGAAGAACTAATTAAGATTACAGAAGAATTGGCAAAGATGATAAAAACGATTAATATTGATAATGATACTGACGAAAAAAGTGATATGGTTGGTAGTGCATCAAGAGTAATCGAATGCTTGAAAGCTGCATTAGAAAGTCGATCCAATGCAAGAGGTGATTCTAGTAGTAGTGATTAGGAAATAAAATTTAACCCAATGTTGTTGAGAATTTCCTATTTCTAATGATGGATAGACAAAAAACCAATAGGTAACCTGAGTTCGGGATAAGCTGAAAGTACTATTTTTTCGTCACCTAAAAACCCTATAGTTTCATGGAAATAACGATAAAATTGCTTTAAGCCGAACTGACGTTAGGTAAAGTGGCGTAGTTCAGTGGGATAACTTTATCTAAAGAGGGGGCAGTGTAGCTACAACGATGGGAGGAATCTGTTATTCTATCAGTCAAGAAAAACAGTCAAGAAAAATGTCCATTGTACAAAGATAGTAAATATTAGCCCATATCAGATAGCTAGTAAACCCTCTTAAATCCTGATAAGATTATCATTTGACCAATCAAATTTATGCCCAAAAAGAAACAGACAGCCAATAATAGCGATACCTTTGAACAGAAGTTATGGAAGACAGCTGATAAACTCCGTAAGAATATTGACGCAGCGGAATATAAGCACATTGTCCTTGGTTTAATCTTCCTAAAATATATCTCAGATGCCTTTGAAGAACTACACCAGAAGCTGTTATTAGGGGAAGGAGTTTATGAAGGGGCAGACCCTGAAGATAAAGATGAATATGTAGCAGAGAATATCTTTTTCGTACCTCCACAGGCGAGATGGTCATATATCCAAGGACAAGCTAAACAACCTACCATCGGTAAGATTGTAGATGATGCCATGGAGTTGATTGAGAGGGAGAATAGTAAAAGATTAAAAGGTATTTTACCCAAGGTATATGGTCAACAAAAACTAGACCAAGCATCACTGGGAGGATTAATTGATTTAATTGGTTCTGTCACTTTAGGGGATGCCGAAGCACAGGCTCAGGATGTTTTGGGTAGGGTATATGAATATTTCCTTGGGCAGTTTGCTTTAGCTGAAGGGAAGAAGGGAGGGCAGTTTTACACCCCAGAAAGTATCGTACGATTATTAGTCGAGATGTTAGAGCCTTATAGTGGGCGTGTGTTTGACCCCTGTTGCGGTTCGGGGGGAATGTTTGTTCAGAGTGAGAAGTTTATTCAAGCCCACCAAGGACGTTTAGATGATATTTCAATTTATGGGCAGGAGAGTAATGAGACTACTTATAGAACCCATTTGGTATCTAGTAGAATATTGAGATGAAAACATAGAGAAATAGAAGGATGGCATATTCTAGCAGTCTAAGTGATGAAGAATGGGAAGTAATCAAACCTCTGTTACCAAAAAAGAAACGAACTTGTCCACCAAAGTGGTCTAAAAGACAAATTTGGGATGGTATTTTTTATCAACTCAAAAATGGCTGTAATTGGTCTGATTTACCCAAGGATTTACCGCCTTATTCTACAGTTTACTGGCATTATAAAAACTGGAAAAAAGAGGGTATCTTTGAAATGGTGATGTGTGAGCTTCATAAGCAACTAAGGGAAAAAGTAAAAAAAAATCCACTTGGACTCGATTAATAATCATTGATTCTCAAGCAGTACAAAATACTTGTAGTGCAGGAGTAGAGAGTAAAGGATTTTGTAGGTATAAACTCACCAATGGTATTAAAAGACATTTAGCAGTGGATAGTCTGGGATTTCCTTTTTTCACTTGTTGCACAAAGGCAAGTGTTTCCGATGATCGAGGATTAATCATGATGTTGAGTGAGAACATAGATTATTTTCGTGCCAAACCCATGAATGTTCATAAAATTACGATCCTCGTGGATTCGGGTTATCATCCTGATTTTATCATGAGGGAATTAGAAAAAGTTTATCCACAAATTGGAAAGAAAATTCGTATGGAAAAATCAGGCAAAATCTCTTCTGAACAAAAAAATCAGAAGGAAAAAAAGGATTTGTGGTAGTCAAAGCAAGATGGATCATTGAAAGATCTAATGCTTGGATGGAAAGATGTAAAAATTTGGTCAAAAACTTTGAAAGAACCTTATTCAACTCCACCCAAAAAGTTAACTTATGTTTTATTCGATTACTTTTAAAAAGACTCACTGCTTCCTGAGATACCAAATGGGTTCTATAATACGGGGATTCCTGCTTGTTTATGGTTTCTAAGTCGTGCAAAAAGCAACCCTCACCTTAACGCTCTCCCAAAAGGCGAGGAAGTAAGAAGCCGTAGGGGGGAGGTGTTATTTATTGATGCTTCTGAGTTGGGCTATATGGTAAATCGCCGTAATCGGGCTTTTAATGATGAGGATGTGGCAAAGATAGTTAATACTTACCATTTATGGAAGAAGTTGCCCTCTACTTCACCGCAGGGAGAAATGCCCTCTCCCCCTGCCCTCTCCCACAGAGCGAGGGGAAAATGCCCTCACCCCCAACCCCTCTCCCACAGAGCGAGGGGAGTTATAAGGATATTAAGGGTTTTTGTAAATCAGCAACTTTGGCGGACATTGAAAAGCATAATTTTGTTTTGACTCCAGGGCGTTATGTGGGCATACCTGATGAAGTAGATGATGGTATTGCTTTTGAGGAGAAGATGGAGATTTTAACTAAGGAGTTGGCAATGCAAATGAGAGAGGGTTTGGCTTTGGATGAGGAAATTAAATTACAATTAAAGAAAGTAGGTTTTGCTTTGGAGGTGGATTAATGAGTATAACTGAATTAAAACAGAGTATTTGGCAACGTTTGGAAAAGATGGAGGAGGAAAAACTAACCGCCGTTGTTAATTTTCTCGATAGTTTAGATACTTCTTCATCTGATGAGGTTTTTTTTAGTATGGCTGGTTTATGGGAAAATAGAGATATTACTATCGATTCTATTCGTAAAGAGGCTTGGAAAAAAGAAATTTAATGATTTTAATTGATACTAACATAATCATAGAATTTTATAAAAACAACGCTCTTGTAATAGAAGAATTGCGTACTATTGGTATCAATAATTTAGCTATTAGTGTTATCACTCAAGCCGAATTATACTATGGTGCTTTTAATAAATCCGAGCTATTGAAAATCAAAAAACATCTTGCTTCAATTAATATTTTGCCTGTGAATAGTGATGTTTCTAATCAATTTATCAAATTAATGGAAACCTATTCTTTAAGTCATAAGTTAACAATACCTGATGCTTTAATTGCCTCTACTGCTATAGTTAATGAGATTGATTTATATACTCTTAATTATAAAGATTTTTCTTTTATTGCAGGGTTAAATTTATATCAAATGTCTTCAAATTAATGATTAAAAAATAGTTTCTTTCTGGAGGTGGACTAATGACTATAACAGAAATGATTGAATTTTTTGACCAATTATCAGCACAAGAACAGGATAATTTATTAGAAATTCTAAGTCAACGTCGCTCTCAATTAACAGAGGGGGAAAATTTAGCTAATGACAGTCAATTAAAAGAAAGCATCGCCTCCAGCACTGTTAAACTGGAAGCAGTGGATGATTTAAAAGTCGATTCAGACATGGAAAAACAAGGTTTTTGGTCAGCTTTACAAGATTTTCGCAGTCGGGTTGATTTAGAATCTCTGGATGATGATACTTTTGATAATTTACGGGATAAATCACCGGGTAGGGATGTTATTTTATGAGTTTAAAATATTTGTTGGATACTAATATTATCTCCGAAGCTAAACGTCTTTTACCTAATGAAAATGTCATTAAAAATATTAAGTTATATTCTCAAGAAATAGCCACAGCTTCGGTGGTTATTAGTGAGTTATTGTTTGGAATTTTACGATTGTCAATCTCTAAAAAACGTGAAGATTTAGAAGATTATCTATATAATGTGATTCTTGTTAATATTCCTATTCTTGGCTATGATTTAAGGCCGGCTCAATATCATGCTCAAGAAAGGGTAAGGTTATCTAAAATTGGCAAAACTCCTGCTTTTGCTGATGGGCAAATTGCTAGTATTGCTTTCTCTAATGATTTGATTTTAGTTACTAATAATGTTAAAGATTTTGCAGATTTTGCAGATTTAGAAATTGATAATTGGTTTGAGGGCTAAAATTTATGTCTTTACAAGAGTTACTACAAGAAAAACGAGAGGAAATTTTGGATTTAGCTGATCAACATGGGGCTTTTAATGTGCGAGTTTTTGGTTCGGTGGTGAGGGGAGAGGATACCCCAGATAGTGATATTGATTTTTGATTGATTATGATTTACAACGTATTTCGTCTTGGTTTCCAGCAGGGTTAAAGCTGGATTTGGAGGATTTATTGGGCTGTGAAGTGGATGTGGTGACGGAGAAAGGTTTGCATTGGTATATTAAAAGTCGTGTCCTTCAGGAGGCGATCCAGTTATGAAGGATAATGCTTTATATTTAATCCATGTACGGGAATGTTTGGAGAAAATTAATTCTTATTTACCTGATAATAAGAAAAATTTTTTGGAAAGCCCCATGGTACAGGATGCAATTCTCAGAAATCTGGAATTATGGGGGAATCAATCAAAAGCTACCGCAGGAATGGAAAGATACTCAACCTCAATTGAATGGGTTAAGATTGGTAATTTTAGAAATGTTTTGGCTCATGAGTATTTGGGGTTGATTTAGATACTGTTTGGTTAATTATTGAGGATTATCTCCCTGATCTAAAGAAGGCAGTAACTCAAATGTGTGATCAGTTATTAAAACATGGAGTTTGAAATATGAGTATTCTTGATGATGTTTGTTTAAATATAGTCGATTGTGAGCATAAAACCGCACCTATACAAGACATAGGGATTCCTTCTATAAGAACTACTGGACATAAAAAATGGCGTAGTTGATTTTGAGGGAGCTAATAAAGTTTCAGAAATAACATATAAAAAATGGACTCGGAGATTAGAGCTCAAGAGTTTGATTTAATTCTTGCAAGAGAAGCACCAGTTGGTGAAGTTGGTATTATTCCGAAAAATCAAAAGGCTTGTTTAGGGCAAAGAACAGTTTTATTAAGACCTAATCCTCAAAAAGTATATCCATATTATTTATTATTTCTTTTACTATCTCGTGAAGTAAGCATGAGATGATGATACGGGCTTCTGGTTCAACAGTAGAACACCTTAATATGTCTGATATTCGTGGGTTAAAGTTACCAGATATTCCACCACTGGAAGAACAAAGGGCGATCGCATCTGTTCTTTCTTGTTTAGATGAGAAGATAGATAATTTAAGGAAGCAGAATAAAACCCTAGAGGCGATCGCACAGACGTTATTTAAGCATTGGTTTATTGACTTTGAGTTTCCCAATGATGATGGTAAACCCTATAAATCCTCTGGCGGTGAGATGGTAGCTTCTGAACTAGGAGAGATACCCAAAGATTGGACTGTTGGAAAAATTGAAGATACTGGCAAAGTTATCTGTGGCAAAACACCTTCTAAATCTAATAATAGTTTTTTTTGTGGAGAAATTCCGTTTATTAAAATTCCTGATATGCACGGTAATATTTTTATTTTGGATACGACGGATAAATTATCGGCTCTGGGGTCAAAAAGTCAAATTAATAAACTTTTACCTCCATATTCTTTAAATATTAGCTGTATTGCTACTGTAGGTTTAGTTACGGCGTTTGAGAGTAGCATTTGTACAAGAAACCCCGATAAGAACTGTACCAATTAAACCCTCTAAAATTTATCACCCTCAAACGCTTGAAATCTCGTAGTAGATTTCTGTACCAAATAGACCTTAGTTTAATTAATACAGTGATCATGTCTAAAAAATAGGTTCTTGAAACTTAGACAGAGAGAGAACTTTAGCCTTAGCGTGGTTTTCTGTACGGTTGCTACTCAAGCCCCTTATCCAATTGTTTATTTCTTTTTCCAACTTTAACTTGCTTTCGTCGCAGAGGTTATATTCGTTAATACTAAGGGCGTTGCTGAATCAAGGTATGGAAACAAAAATAAAATAATCTCAAATAGGCCTAAATAGAAGGTTCGTGTAACGAGGGGCAATCAGTATAGAAGTACTACTAAAAAGAGGATTTTTTTGTATTGAATGATAAGAAAATTAAATAATAAACATTGCCTAGTTCGTCTTCTTTTAGGCAAAGTATAATGGAAAAATATATGCAACCATAGAGACTTGATGGACATAAGTAATCATGGCTCAACTTTCATTTTCGGCAAAGATTTCAAATCCTCCTCCAAAAAAACTACCATCACTTGGTAGAGAATATCTGCGTCCATTAGAAGTCCAATCCCTGATTCAGGCTGCCAGAAAAGTAGGTCGTCATCCCCATAGAGATAGTTTGATTATTTTACTAATGTTTCGTCATGGACTCAGAACAGCTGAATTAGTAGCTCTCAAATGGTCACAAATTGATTTATCAGAGGGTTATATAGAGATACATAGAGTTAAACAAGGACATGATAGTATTCATCCTCTACGTTCACCTGAATTGAGGGCTTTACGTCAAATACAAAGAGATTATCCCGAAACTCAATATGTTTTTGTATCGGAATACAAAGCCCCCTTATCAACCAGAACCATTCGTCATATTATAGCCAGAGCTGGGGAACTAGCTAAAATACCCTTTAGAGTACACCCCCATCAACTACGTCATGCCTGTGGCTACTATCTAGCATCACTGGGCCATGATACTAGAGCTATTCAAGATTATTTAGGGCATAAAAATATTCACCATACAGTTCACTATACCCAAATGTCTCCCCATAGGTTTGAGAACTTCTGGAGAGACTAAGCAATTAATAATTGCTCTAAACCAGCAATTCTTTGAGAAAGATCGAGCTTAAAAGTACCATAAGGATTAACGTGACTGAAAATTAAAGGAGTAATCGCTCTTTTATCAATTTCAGTGAGTTGTTGTTGCCATTGATCCTGTTTTAATATTTTTTGAATCATTAAAGTATTGACATAAACGAGACATATCTGCAACAAATGTAAAGATAAAACGGATAATTCCTGACTCTCCAAACGATTTGAGGCAAATTCTCCACCTTTACCATAAAAAATAAAATCATTAACCCCATTCCAGCGTTCTACTACATTTAAACCTTCATTAATCTCCCTTCGTACATCCTCTGAACAAAGATATTGACATAGGAATATTGTTTTAATAGCTCGACCTAATTCAAGTAAAGCCAAATATGTAGGATGTTTAAAAGAATTTTTACTAAAACGTCTGAGAATAGCCTCAGTTTCTGCTGTCCCTAACCTTAAAGCTGTGGCATACTTCACCATCTGGTCATACTGTTGACGAATCAAATCCCAATTAATCGGACGGGTTAGAATCGGCTGTAAATGAGGATAAGCATTACTGACTTTGGTGAATGGACGATATAACTTCTGTACCTTAATTCGTTTTAATCGGGGCATCAACTGAAACCCCAACAAGTGAGTAAAGGCAAATGCTATTTCACTTTGACCATGACTATCAACATAGTTTTTCTGCACATCCATATTAGTACAATGGCGTAATACCCCTTCAATCATAGCGGCAACCTCGCTACTAGAACAGGTTTTGAGTTGTGAATAGATACAAGTCGATTTCCTCTCAACGTGCCAATAAATCATGACTCCTCGACCACCATAGCGTAAATGATACTGGGTCATCAGGTTTTGATCATAAGCTCCAAAATGTTTGCTATCACTAGCACAAGTAGTTGTTCCCTCTCCCCAGACATGAGGATTACGAATCTCAAAAATGGCATTAATGACATCCCCAATGGCACTTCTTAGCTGATCTTTATGGATGTAGCGACGACGTACATAGAGCAAATCTTGATATTTTTCACCATTTATACCTGTATTAATTCTTTTTAACCCGGTATTAGTTCCCATACCATAAATACATAGTAACAATCGCTTTTGCAATGAAACTCTATCAATAATCTCCCTTGTACCCATGGTTTTGAAGTTACGAGTAAAATCAACTCTTAAATCTGTCTCCTTGAGAATATCTAAAAGACTGGTATTCGCCCAAGTTTCATTGATTTCAGCCTTAAGTCGATTCAGATTTATTGGTTCAGGTACTGCTTCAAAAGGACTAAGTCTAATCAGTCCATTTCCTTTACTGATAATGGCAACATTTTTATTTTTTGGCATCCCTTGATCCAACTTATCCAATCCTTCTGCCATTTCTTGTTGTAACTTGGAAATAAAAGTTTCTACATCCTCGGGAAGAGTTAGAGCTTGGTAGTAAATTTGACGGTATTGTTCAAAATCTGTAGGTAAATCATGATCTGGATTACCATAACGTGATGCACCAACTACCCAAATTTCTTTACAACTGAGTCTTTCTCTAAGGGCTTGTAAAACACTTATTTCATAGTTAATCCGGTTAATTCGTTCGTTTCCGTCTTTATCAGTTTCCAAAAGAATATCTTTCCAACCACTTTTGACAACTCCATCAATGGGTATTTCTTCTGTGACATCATAATATTTGGACTTACTTTCTGTGTATTTTTTGAGTAATTCTAAAGATTTAATCACAGGGCGATGAATGTCATTATTAGAGCGAAATTTTAATACAGATAGAAAAATGGGAATCATCCGACGGTAGTGATTGGCAAAGGATGCACGCATTACTTTATGAACTCTTTGGCGATAGGCTATACCTGTAGCTTTGTACTCAGTGACCAAATCTTTGAGAGTTTTTTGAGAAACGACTGGATAGATTACTTTTTCTATTATTCCTTCTGGTTCAGCGGCGGCTACTTCAGCAATACGGAATAAGATGTTGGTTTTTCCTGTTACAAGTTGAAAATCGGCGACTAATTCTTTGTTAATACGTCTTTCTGCTCTTGTACCTATACGTTTGATAATGTTTATTAGTAGCTCGATCAGATTGTCCGTAATTTCTTGAGTGCGTTCCACAAGGAAGGCACTCATTAAAGTGTAGCGAATAGATGATGGATGTTGCCGTAAATGATAAGGGGTTTCAGTTGCTGCTCTATGACGGTAATTTTTTATTAGTTTTGGTGAAATTCCCTCAAATAAATCAGAAGGTAAACCTACACTTATAATTCGTTTGAGTTTTTCAATTTCTGTTAAGAAAGTGCCTAAACCTACAGGACCTGGATCTGTTTTAAGAAAGGCAAAGTCAGATATTTTAAATGTAGATGAATCTGATGAGGTAGTTTTATTTTCTTCAATTGATGTGTTTAATATGATGTCAATTTCAGTTATAGTTTCAGCTGATAATTTAGTAAATATTTGATTACAAAAGTTACTTTCATATTGATTTACGGTGCGACGAATTAAACGTTCTAATTGTTTTGTTGTTGGAGGTTCAATTTGTAATAGGCGAAATCTTTGATATATTTCTTCTTTCAGTGCTTCAAATCTTTGCTTAAACGGTAAAATATGAACCATTAACCAGTCCGATGCTTCAGATGAATCTGATAATGTAGCTGTCCGAAATCCAAACAATTCACGAATTTCAGCACGATGATTTTTGATGGTACGTCCTTGCCAATTATATTGAGAATATAATGAAGAATTTATTTCTAGTTGTAACCCAATGTAGTCAATAATTGTTTGCGGTATTTCAGCCCTATCATCTGGAAAACGAGCCATTAATTGAAAATATTTAAGGAGAATTGCAAAGCCTATCTGCCCCGCACCTAGTTTCTTTTTGACTAGTTCTAATTCTTGGGGAACAAGAGTCCAATTTTCGACTAATTCCTGCGTGTTCCAATCGAGCTTTACCAAAATATGTTTCTCCTTGTAAGTTAATCTTGACCAGAAAAAAGCATAAACGAATTTAGCCTTATAATTTTACCTAATTTTAAATGTACATCAAGACATTTTTGTCAACTATTGTTCGTTTAATACATTAGATATACTTATATTTGCTCCATGAAAATAGAATTTTTGTATTGTCAAGAAAAAATCTCTGAAATCTATGATTAACAAGCATTTCATTCATAGATTGCCCCTGGTTGCACGAACCTTCTATTTAGGCCGTAGAGAGCAAATAGCTGTTTGTGCAGTGGTGAAGGGGGAATTATTGTATGGCGCCATGGGTAGTAATAATCCTGTTAAGGCTCTGAATCTACACAGAGCTTTTTTGAGTCAGTTTGTGTCTTTGCCTTTTGATGATAGTTGTGCAGAGGTGTATGGTAGGATTAGAAAGGATTTAGCTAATCAAGGTAAGCCTATTGGTGCAAATGATTTGTTAATTGCTTCTATTGCTATGGCGAATAATCTGGTTTTAGTTACCCATAATGTAAGGGAATTTAGTCGAGTCAAAGATCTACAAATTGAGGATTGGGAAGCACTATCTTGAAGAACCCGGGGTTCGCTTCGCAACAGATTAGGGTCTTTATTTATTTGCCCATATTTTCATAAACGCTCCGGCGCACCGCATAAATTCCTAATAATAACCAGCGCACCGTAACCCCAACCTATAACGCACTTGTGGGGTGGAGCAATCACTTGTTTGTTTTCTTGTACACCACCAATGGTGGTGAGGTAGATTAAATGATACCGATCCTGTAAAAGTTTATCCGTGGCACAAAAAACTGCACTGCATTCATGCTCCCAAAAAAAAGCACTGAGTAAGATACCCCTTAAAACTAAAAACAATCAATTGTTACAATAGATTTAAAGCCCCAACAATATTGGTTACCTTCTGAGTATCCTGATCATTTCACCGTCTCTTAATTCTCTACCAAGGTTCTCAAAGTTAGTGGTCTTTCCGTTCTCATCTACCACCACGGGAATCATATTATCGTATAGATTTTTCATGTTAATAATCATCAGTGCAATTTCATAGAGATCTCCTGTTTCTGTATTCGTTAATAAAGACTCACTGAAACCAAACATTTCCTCACTCAACTCAAAAATAACTTGCCGTTGTTCATCCGTTCTTGCATTCCGAAGACCGTTTACAGCAATTAGTAGCAATGCTATCTCATCCATTCTAGGGTTACAAAAAGCATCTAGGAATATCTCGTGCATTCCTTCTCTATATTCTTGAATATCCATATTAATCACCCTGAATTACATCGTTATCATAGCATGAAAGCCTTATACTGTATAACTTTTGTTTGTTATTTATACCATTATTGAATCTTATATTTTGAGATTATTACTATAGTTTGATTCTTTGTCTAAATTTGTCTAAAGAAATGTCTAAACTTAAAAGATTTTTTATGAAACTCTATATATCTTTTAAAATATAAGGATTAGCAACTTTTGAGAAATATATTAAAAAATATTGTCTAAATTGTGTCTAAACTAAGCTGTACTACTTATAATATATAGATTATAGAGATTATATATATATTATAAGTACCTATAACCCTATATATACCGTTACTCATTTACTTGTTTAGACGTACCTTTACACATATTTTTGAATTTTTTATTGATATATTTTCTTATTAGTAGAAAAAAAATTTTACTGGTCATATATAGTTATTGAGAATATCAGCAATAAGGTGTCAAAAATACCCCCTATCTACCTAATTTTGTCTAAACTGTCTAAACTAACTATAAAAAAAACGCTGTAGCTTTTATTTTATAAGCATTACAGCCTATATTTTAAGTTTAGACGATTTTAGACAGATAAAATAGAACCCTCACGGGGCAAGGATTCTAAGTTTAGACGTTAGTTTAGACACTATTTAATTTTTACTTTTACCCCTCTTTTAGTGGGTATCCTGACTAACTTATCATTCTCAATTAAAAGCAATAAGAGTTCATCAATTTCTGTGGCAGGGGTATCTTTAAAATCTCTGATGAACATTCTGATATTAGAAGCTGTAACCTCACCTTTCTTGGCTACAAGTTCAAGGATTTTAACCAGTCTTGCATCCATGAAGTTTTTTTGGCACTTGATAGCCACATACTCAAACTGTCTGAGATAATAGAACACAACCTCAATGGCTAATTTCATAATTTCCTCAGTGATGATTAGAGGGCTAGGCGGTGCCAATTCTGTATTGAGAATATAGTGCCATGTGTGCAAGATACCAGCAACCCGTAATATAGCACCCTCACCCTTACTATACTTAGCCCTTAATTGCTCAGTGGGCAAAGTCTCTTTAATATCAATCAACTTTCTTTGGGCGTTCTTGAAAATAGGATAAACCTCACTAGGTACTATCAGATCTGTTTCATCTAACTTGGTAATCTCATCAATGACGTGACCCAGTAACTCAGATAATCCACTATCAACAAAGTGATCCGGTAAATACTCTTTGGGTAGTTCACCGCCCCAAAAAAACCATCTTGCACTGATACCTCTTGAGTCATCACCATTGTTAAATATCTTTTCAAGGGCTGACCATTGAATCGTACCAGTTACTGAGATAGCTGTTTTCTCAATGAAAATATTACTATCTTTATTAGCACGGGTTTTGATGACTTGACCACCATCATATAGCTCAAGTTCACGGGCTACGTCATCACCACTATAAAACTTGTTTTGTCTTTCAAAGTAACCTGATAACTCATCACAGAAGCATAAGAAGCCTTTGGGGTTTTCTTGGTGAGCTAATAATAATCCATCAATGGTGCTATCTTTCACCATATATCTAATCATTTTAGGTTCTGGTAAATTAGCCCTAGCATCCTTTGGTAATAACTCATTTTCCTGATATTCTCTCAGTTCATCCTTATATTGCTTATATGCTTCTAGGTTCTTATCCTTGAGGGGCTTAATAATAGTCATGGTGGTGGGGGTTTTCTTTTTCCCACTATCAGCAACGATTGCAGTTCGGAGGATACAGGGCTGTCTATATTTAGGATTATCCTGTAGTACAACGCTTCTTCTTGTACCGATCGCCCCACCAATAACAGGTAAAAGGATGGTAAATAATGCCATGGGGTTTGTGGGTAGGTTGAGGGCTTCTTGCTCAAGCATTGAGCCGTATAAAACCCCTAATACCCTTTTTAAATCAAGACTTTCATGGGGGATTTTTAATAGGTCATCAACCCGTGGGGATAATTCCTCAATATCAATAATCTGATTATCTAGTTCTTTTCTAGCCTTGATAGCCTTTTCTAGCATTGTGGCTTGAATAGGATACTGTGAGCAAAACTCAGCTATCTTCCCCCTGTAACCAGCTTCAGTATAAATAGGTTTGCTAAACTCATCTATGAATTGCCTCATAATACTGGGAAAGTCATTCTCTCCAATCCCATGGCGATTATAGGTTGCGTTTAGCTTTCCCTGTAAATCGGTTGTTACAATTGAATTGTCTATATTTAATAGCTCTTCTAGGTTAGCCCCCACAGTCAATTCAATGTTGGTTTTAATGGCTTCAGGGCTTAACTTAGTATGTTTTGAGTATTCTTCAAAGTCACCGTGTTCTGGTACTTCAGGAAATAGATAGCTAATGGGAAAAATGATGAAGGGTATGCCCTGAGATGCTACTATATCCCTCGTCTTGATTGCCTTGTCTAATCCTTGTTTATCATTATCCGTAATGTAGATTATGCCCTTTATCTGATATTGCTTAACCCGTTCACAGAGTCTTATTATGTGGTCTATGTCTGTGGCTTTACTCCCCAATATGCAAGTGCTAATCAAACCTTTATCTAAAGCATAATCACAAGCCTTTTCCCCTTCAGTCTTTAATATCCATTTACCTGTAGCTTGGGAAAATAACTCAAGGTGGTACGGCTCCCAAATCTTTGTAATCTTTGACTTGTCACTACCATTCTCATAACCGTAAAAGTTTTTTTCTCGCTTCTCCTTCCCATCCTTTCTTTTAGTGGTTAATACTCTTTTTACCTTGTTTCCCCCCGGGTAGTTTAACCACATGGCATACTTTTTCAGTGATGCTTCATTCTCATACTCGGCTATCATCTCTGTCACAGGGGATTTATAGTCAACGGTAGTGGCTATAACAATCGGATCTTTCGGAGGTGAGTAGGTTTTAATCTCATCCTTTTTCGCCTTGTGGATAGATAACCCTTTCCGTTCACCAACCCATTTGAAAATCTCTTTATTGCATTCACCCCCTGAGTTATAGCAATTGTATTTTTGTCCGTCCTTGGATATTGAAAAATCATCACCGCCACAAATAGGGCAAATATACTTACCCTTTGTGGTTGTAGGCGTGAATAGATCAATATGTTCCCCTATTTTAAAGGCGTTATCATATGTCATAATGTTATTAACAAGATTTGTTTGAATGAGCGTTTGCATCGCTCATTTATATTATACATAAAAAAGGGTTGGTGATCCCTCTAAAATCACCTTTTTTTATATTTATTTTTAGGGAACTATAAGCTCTCTTTTTTAGTGTAAACGTTTACACCAAAGACCCCATTTTTCGTCAGAATAATCACTTTTGAGGTCAACTTAAAAAGTTGTTATTCGTTGTTTAACAACAGTTTTGACTATTTTCTCATTGTGTTTATTTAATAGGTAAATTTGGAAATAACTGTTTTATTACAAATTAATAAGAATTAGAGTATTTAATCCTTAACTTAGATTGAACCACAACTTTGTGGTTAATCTCTTTACTCTATTGTTACAAATGACAACTCTATTGTTACAATAGATAGATAGTGATATAATATTCTTAACATCAAAAAGTATTATATATTAGTATGAAAAAGTGTAATCCTAATTCATTAGCAAACCTTAAGCCTGGGTTCAAGCCAAAGTGGAAGGATACCAATACCAAATTAATTAGAATACCCGTGGCATTAGAGAAACAAGTATTAGACTATGCCCATCAATTGGATGATGGTGTTACTACTTCCTCTGATTCAATTGTTACAAATGATTTACAGGAAGAATTGATGAAGCTCATGGCAAAAGTTAATGATATGGAAAAAGGCTATAAAAGCAACTCCGCATCACAATTGGTCAAGGATCTCAAGGCTTTATCTGACCAATACAATTTATTGTAACAATTGATTAAAACAGGAACAAAAGTCTATTGTAACAATTGATTAATTAGATCGTGGAATATGGCTTGAGAATACCTTAACCGTTATCAACTCATTATCAATACTCACATCAGTATTAATGGTAAGCTCACCCATACTCTTAGAGCTAAACCTAAGATACTTTTGGATTAGCGCATCGGAACCTTATGTTTACCCCTAATTAACGCACCACTCTGACTGTCTTTCTGGCTAAAGGTTTGAGAGCATCATTATTGATTAGCGCAGCGCTATTTTGATTCTTAAACTAAGGAAGTAGGGTATTATCCGCTGTCTTGGTAATCTCTCCTGCTTCCCGAATAAGCGAGTTGCCACGCTTTTTACAGCTTCTCTCGCTTTACCCTATGTCAAACTCAGGTTATGATAAAACTCATTAAAAAGTTTAAATTCTCGTAAATAAAATGCAAACTGGTGCGGATGCGGTAGATAAAGCAATTGAGCTTGGAATAGATTTAGATGGTAGTCCTATCCCTGAAGCTAAACTAAATTTATACAATAAAGTCATGGGTTTAGAAGGACAAAGACAACGTAGTGGAGTTAGCAATACCATGCGCTCAAGAATAGTGCGCATTGGAGCAAAACATATTTCCCAAGAAGAACTAAATCAAATGCTTATTGATAGTGACTTTGCTCCTTTGAAAGAGAAAGAAATTGCTTTTTATTACACTAAGTAGTTAAACGTCACAACAACTCTAACGTTTTCTAAGAACGAAATCTGATAGTGTTAATTATCAGTAGCACTAATCAGAATCAAAATAGTTAACAATAATGGATATAAGTACCCACAACAAATTAGTCTCGTTCATTTGGTCGATCGCCGATGACTGTTTACGAGATGTATTTGTGCGGGGAAAATATAGAGATGTAATCCTACCCATGTTTGTCTTGAGAAGGTTAGATTGTCTCTTGGAAGAAACCAAAGACAAAGTGATGGAAGAAGTTAGCTTTCAGCGAGAGGAAGTGGGCTTAGTAGAGTTAGATGCAGAAGGGCTGAGGGAGGCTTCTGGTTATGTGTTTTATAACATCTCTGATTGGACTCTCAAAAAAATAGTTAGCACTGCGGTTAATAATGCCCAAATACTCGAAGCTAATTTTAGGGCTTATTTAGATGGATTTAGCGATGATGTAAAAGAAATTATTGATAAATTTGACTTGCGCAACCAAATCCGCAAGATGAGTCAAGCGGATGTATTGTTAGATGTTTTGGAAAAGTTTACTAGCCCTGAAATTAATCTTAGCCCCCATGATGTAGTCGATAGTAACAGCAGAAAGTTGGTAGGATTAACTAACTTAGGTATGGGTTATGTATTTGAAGAATTAATCCGCCGTTTCAATGAAGAAAATAACGAAGAAGCAGGGGAACATTTCACCCCCCGTGAAGTAATCCGTTTAATGACTAATTTACTATTTGTACCAGTCAAGGATAGTTTACCCCCTGTAATGCTAGTCTATGATGGGGCTTGTGGTTCTGGGGGAATGTTAACCGAGTCTCAAAACTTTATTAAAGATAGTCAAGGTGACATTGCATCCTCCGCAACCGTCCATCTATATGGTAAAGAAGTGAATGGGGAAACCTATGCTATCTGTAAATCTGACATGATGATTAAGGGTAATAACCCTGAAAATATTAAGTTTGGTTCAACCCTTGCTATCGATGACTTTGCCGGGCTTAAATTTGATTTTATGCTGGAAAATCCTCCCTATGGGAAGTCGTGGAAGACTGAGCAAAAATATATCATGGATGGTACTAATGTTTTAGATCCTCGTTTTGAAGTACCGTTAACGGACTTTTGGGGGGAGGTTAAAACCGAAAAGGCGGTGCCAAGGTCATCCGATGGACAGTTATTATTTTTAATGGATATGGTAAGTAAGATGAAACCCTTATCCGATAGTCCTTTGGGTACGCGCATTGCGTCGGTACATAATGGTTCAGCTTTATTTACGGGGGATGCAGGTAGCGGAGAGAGTAATATTAGACGTTATATTATTGAAAATGATTACCTGGAGGCGATCGCCCAGTTACCCCAAAACCTATTTTATAATACGGGCATCAGTACCTATGTTTGGATTTTATCTAACAATAAAAGCCCAGAGAGAAAGGGAAAAGTACAATTAATTGACGCTTCTAATCTTTATCGTAAATTACGCAAAAATTTAGGAGCAAAAAACTGTGAATTTGCCCCCGAAGATATTGAAACAATTACTAATATTTATCTAACTTTACGGGATGATAGTCAACAAGATGAAAAACTTAGATCCTCTGTAACCCCCCTTAATAAAGAGGGAATAAAACAATGTATTAGTAAAGTATTTAATAATCATGATTTTGGGTTTTATAAAGTAACCGTAGAACGTCCATTAAGATTAATGGCTCAATGTACCCCTGAAAGGATAGCTAGTTTACGCTTTATCAATACTATCTCAGAGCCTATGGAGTGGGTTTACAATCATTTTGGGGATAAAGTTTATCAAGATTTAAAAGCCCATGAAAAGGAGATTAAAGACCATTTAGAAAAAGAAGAAATTACCGTTAGTCCTGCTAATTTAAAATCATTACTATCTCAGAAAAAATGGCTTGAGCAAAAGGAATTAATGGATAAAGCTCAACAAATTGTTAATCATTTAAATACAAGTATAGGTATTAATAATAATGATAAAGTTTGGACTGATTTTAACTTATTTAGTCAAGAGGTAGATAAAGCTATTAAGCAATTAAATATTAAGCTCTCAGCATCCCAGAAAAAGCAATTTTTAGGGGCAGTTAGTTGGGTTGATGAATCAGCAGAAAAGGTTATTAAGAAAGAGCATAAGCTCAAAAAAGAGAAGTTGGAGGAGTTATTAAACCAACTAGGCACAACCAAGGAAAACTTGGCTAATTTTGGTTATTTTCCCACTGATAAACCTGATGTTTATGTCGAATATGAAAGCGATACTAATTTACGAGATACTGAAAACATACCTCTTAATTATCGTCTGGCTTCTTCCACCATAATTAATCAAGATGTAAGTTATTCAGCTTCTGGTGATAAGGGTTTGAATACTGATGAGAATTTGAATACTGATAAGAGTTTAAATACCGATAAGGGTTTGAATGCCTCAACCTTTGTTGATAGGGTTGCCATAGTGGAGGGTTACTTTTTAGAGGAGGTGCGCCCCCATGTAGAGGATTCTTGGTTAGATATGAGTAAAACTGTTATTGGTTATGAGATTAGTTTCAATAAGTATTTTTATCAGCATCAACCCTTAAGGAGTTTGGAGGAGGTAAGCAAGGAGATGTTAGAGTTAGAAGCACAAACGGAGGGTTTATTAAAGAATTTGCTTAGTTTTGGGGATAAATAGAGCTAAATGCTAATTCACGAAAATTAGTTATAATGTAAAATATATTTTACAAGTTAATTAACTTTATTAGTCTAAATGTAAAAGCAATAAACATAATAATACCTTTATGAAAGAAACGATCTCATCTAATTTGATTCGTTATCGTAAGGGCTTACATATATCCCAACAATCTTTGGCTGAACAAACAGGGGTTACACGACAAACCATTAATAATTATGAAAAAGGGAAAACTTTACCAGATAGTAAAACCCTTAGTCTTTTAGCACGAAGTTTGGGGGTAACTCTTGATGATATATTACGCCCAATTGATCAACTACCTAAAACGAATAATTTTTGTTTTCGCACTCATTGTAAATTTACTCAAAAGCCACAATTTACAAGCTATGTAAATAATTTATTAAACATTTATACGGCTCTTGAAGTAGCCGTTGGGTTGCCTCCTTATGCCCCAGAAACAACCCCTTGTAATGTGCTAGAAGGTAATGAAAATCGCATTCAACAAATAGCTAAGTCTTTTCGTCTTCGTTTAGGTATCGGTGATGCACCCATTCCGAATCTGTTTGAAGCGGTAGAAGAGTTAGGTTTAAAGGTTTTACGGCTACCCATTGAGCAAAAAGACTTTTTCGGGTTAAGTGCCTGTAGTAACAGTCAAGGTGCTTTTGTACTAATTAATACCCATAATATTAGTATTGAAAGACAAATATTTACCCTTGCCCATGAAATTGGACATTTGATTTTCCATCGAGATGAATATCAAAATCAACTGATGATAAGTGAAAGTCGGGAGGAAGAAAAAGCGAAAGAAAAAGTAGCTAATTATTTTGCTAGTCATCTACTTGTATCCCAAACAGCTTTTGATTTAGCACATCAAAACATGACTGATTTACTAGAACTGAAAGCTCATTTTCGGGTAAGCTATACCATGATTTTGAAGAGATTTGATGAATTAGGAGTTATCGATTACGGCAAATTTATTATCAAAATTCGTTCCGATTATAAACGCCGTAATAAAGAATCTTTGACTAATGATATTGAGCTTGAACCCAAGTTAGCAGAAAAGCATTTTCCCGTTAATCAACGTTATCAAACTCTTATTTGGAAGGCATTAAAAGGGGAGAAAATTTCTGAGTCAAAGGCAGCGGAACTTTTAAACATTACCATTGAGGCTTTAAGACTGGCAAGAATACAACAGGAGGTATATGAGATCGCCTGAAGTTGACATTTTAGAGCAATATGATGGAATTATATTGGACGCAACAGCACTAATTGATTTTGTTTATTTGGGGGATTGGCAATGGCTTCAAAGTCATTACGCCCCCTTATATATTGCTCAAGAGGTTTTAGACTCAGATCAGTTAGAATTAGAGACAAGGGAAGTTGCCCAAAAGTATCTTACTCCTATAGTGTTAGATACAGAAGAGATGTTTAGGAGTTTTATAGATTTTGGTGGGGAATTTCCTTTATTAAGTATGGCAGATCGATCTACTTTGGCTATTGCAAGTCATCGTTTTTTATTGTGTGCTAGTGATGATGGGTTGGTGGTGGAAGCCTGCAAAAAATATCAAATTCCTTATATTAGGGCTTTGAGATTTTTAACAGAAATGGTAAAAACGAATTATAAAATTGTTGAGCAAGTTAAAATAAATGCTCAAAAGTTGATCGATGAAAGGGGCAAACATATTTCTCCTAAAATTATTAAGAGTTGGTATCAGGAGTTATCTAGGCTTTAATTATTGAATTGTTTACTTTATTGTGCTAACTCTCGTAGGGCGTTGCGATATTGTTTCATTACCTCCCGTGCGGTGTCCATTTCCTGTTCAAATTCGGGATTATAGGGGGTAATTTCAAAGCCGTTGGGGGTAGCGGTAAGATAAAGGTTGTCGCCTTTTTCTATGTGCATTTTTGCTAATACTTCTTGGGGCAATACAATCCCTGTGGAGTTATCAATGGTAGTTACTTTTAGTTTAAACATTGTTTTATTAGATGTTTGTTATAACTAATATTATAGTTTTAAAAAAGAAAATAAGTTACTAAATAATATTAAATACAATTAAATACTATTCACTATTATTTATAATTAATTACTAATTTATAATTAATTACCAACTTGTAGTTAATTACCAAAATTTAATGATAGTTATTGCTTTGTTTAAATTCAATGAAACTATTAATTATCATTTTCTGAGTTGTTAACCAAGTCTAAAAAACTACTCATATCTTCAGGAAAATTACCATTAGTAACCATCTTAGAAAATACCTTATAGCAATCTTTTTTATCTCCTTCTTTGCGGGGAAAGCCTAGCCACAAAATAATAATTGTATTTGCTTCTTTAAATACTCGGAAAAATAGTCTATACCTTGATGGTAAACCCATTTTTTTGATACGACTATATTTTTGTAAGGGTTTTTTAAGGGCGAAATAAGAGGCAAAAGGATCGTTTGGTATTTTATCTTTTATCCCTTGATCTAAGGCTTTTAATAGTTTAACTTCTGGGTGGGTAATGAAGTTTTCTGGTTCTAACTTTTCTTTAAGATATTTAACTCTATTTACTAACTCTAACCATTGTTGATAAAAAATAGGATGAAAGTAAATTAAATATCCATTTATTTGTATGGGCTTCATTATTCTTCTATATCAACACCCGTTAATAAATTATCTATTTCATCGCTCATTTCTTGGGTATAAGGCTTGAGTTGTTCTGGATTTTTTAGGGCATCTTTACTTAAAAAGTCAAGAAAAAGACTCATCATTAATGTTTCTTCTTCCTCGTCGTCGTTGTTATTTTGGGGGTTAATCCGCACTAATAATGTATCGTCGTTTAATACTTCTATTTCTCCTGGGGCTTCGGCAAATTGGGGATTTTCTTTATAAAAGGCACTGGGAAGGCGAAAACCTTGTTGATTGCCTATTTTTGCAGGGTTTATGGTGTATGTTTTTTGTTTCATGATTATGGTAAATAATGTTATTATATTTTGTTATAACATAAGTAAGAGAGAAAATATATTCAGCTTGACTATGCTCGATGAACCGATGAGCTATTATCTTTATTAGGAGGTAAATGAGTTATGCAACAAATAACGATCGAGGTTGACGATAATATAAAAAAGGCTTTTCAATTAGCTTCCCCCCAACAGAAGCAAGAGTTAAGTTATCTGATTGGTGCTTATTTGGGTTCGTCTTGGGAAGAAAAAAACCTTATTGAAGTAATGGAGATTATTTCTGATAATGCTGAAAAACGGGGCTTAACTCCTGAAATATTACACAGTTTATTGTTATGAAAAAATTACGAGATATTTTATTATCTGAATGTCGGGAAGAAATTATAAAAATTGCTGATAAACATGGGGCTTATCATGTGAGAATTTTTGGTTCTGTGGCTAGGGGTGAAGAAAAAGAAAATAGCGATATTGATTTTTTAATTGATTATGATTTAAACAGAATTACTCCTTGGTTTCCTGTGGGTTTAATTAATGATTTAGAGAGTTATTTGGGCAAAAAAGTAGATGTGGTAACAGAAAAATCTTTACATTATTTTTTGCGCGATAAAATTTTAAAGGAAGCTGTTTTATTATGAAAACCAATCAAGTTTATTTAATTCATATTAGGGATTGTTTAGCCCGAATTGAAGATTATACTAAGGAGGGAAAAGAGTTTTTTTTTAAGGATTTGAAAACCCAAGATGCGGTTATTCGTAATTTGGAAGTTATGGCGGAGTCTATTAAAAAATTACCTGATGAATGGAAACAGGATTTTCAGGAAATATCTTGGGGAGAAATTACGGGTTTTAGAAATCGTTTAGCCCATGAATATTTAGGCATTGATATTGAAATTGTTTGGGAGGTTATTGAGGTTTTCTTACCGCCTTTAACTGAAGCTATTACAGCAATGACGCAAAAGTATTGGAATGTTTAATAAATGCTTAGGGAAATTAGACGGAAAATAATTTTACAATTAGGAGGTAATTTCCATGAATTTTGAACAGGAAGAAAAGCAATTAGTAAATAAGTTGGTTACTTATTCTTTGGAGTTGAATGGGCAGTTAATTTTAGTGGAAAATGTACCTGCCAAGGTGAATAAGGAAACGGGAGAACAGTTTTTTGTGCCTGACATAGTGGAACGTTTACAAGATATGATTTTAGGTGATGAAAAACCCTTAAATTTTATTCAAGTGCCTGTCTATCAATTTAATAATGTGGCTTAATCTATGATGCTTAGTTTACCTAAATACGACTGTTATAAAGATTCTGGGGTTGATTGGTTGGGAGAAATTCCAGTACATTGGGGGATAACAAGAATGGCTAATTTTGGCAGTTTTACCAAAGGAAAAGGTATTAGTAAAAATGATATTTCTGAACAAGGTTTACCAGCATTACTTTATGGAGATATATACACAAAATATAATATTAAAACAGATTATTTGATAACAACTGTCCCAAACAATATTACTAGTAATTCCGCTCAAATTTATTATAATGATATTCTGTTTACAGGTTCTGGAGAGACCCTTGAAGATATAGGAAAATGTATTGTTTATAAAGGGAATAGTGTCGGATATGCTGGAGGAGATGTAATAATTTTTAGACAAAATAAGTGTAATTCTCTTTATCTTTCTTATCTATTTAATTCCTCATTTTTTAATGAGCAAAAAGCAAAATTAGCTAAAGGACAAATCATTGTTCATATTTATTCTTCTAAGTTAAAAACAATTAAATTTTGTTTACCCCCATTAGAAGAACAAGAAAGGATAGTAAAATTTTTAGATAGAAAGTGTGAGCAGGTGGAGAGGGCGATCGCACTTAAACAAAGATTAATTGAACTGTTAGACGAACAAAGGGCGATCATTATTAACCAAGCAGTTACCAAAGGCTTAAACCCTAACGCACCCATGAAAGATAGTGGTATTGATTGGCTTGGCGATATTCCATCACATTGGGAAGTAACTAGAATGGCTAATTTTGGTAGTTTCAATAAAGGGAAAGGAATTAGTAAAAATGATATTTCTGAAAAAGGTTTACCAGCATTACTGTATGGAGATATATACACAAAATATAATATTAAAACAGATTATTTAATAACAACCGTCCCAAACAATATTGCTAGTAATTCCGCTCAAATTTATTATGATGATATTCTGTTTACAGGTTCTGGAGAAACCCTTGAAGATATTGGAAAATGTATTGTTTATAAAGGAAATGATATAGGATATGCTGGAGGAGATGTAATTATTTTTAGACAAAATAGATATAACTCTTTATATCTTTCTTATATATTTAATTCATTTTTATTTAAAGAGCAAAAAGCAAAATTAGCTAAAGGACAAATCATTGTTCACATTTACTCATCTAAACTTAAAAATATTAAATTTTGTATTCCTCCTATTGAAGAACTAGAAAAAATAGTTGAATATTTAGACCAAAAAACAGCAGAAATAGAAGAATTAAAAGAGAAAACTTTACAACAGATAGAGAAATTAAAAGAGTTCAAACAAATCTTAATCGCCGAAGCTGTGACAGGTAAAATTAAAGTATAAAATTAAAACTATAAATAATAATAAACCAGAAATAATCAAGCCATGAATATTGACATTTTTAAAGATAAAATAAGATATTTAACCAATGAAGAAGGAAAAAAAACCGATGTTTTAATACCCTTAGCTATATGGGAAAATATTTTACAAAACCTTCCCGTAGAAATAGAAGAAGAAAATGATCATAAAACTCAATTGATAGCCGATTTAAAACAAAGCCTCCTCCATGCTAGAGAAGGCAAAACCTACCCCTTAGAAAAACTTTGGAACGATAATTAAAAAAATGATATTATTAGGTATGTACCATGTACCAGTAACACTAATTAATGATAGAATCTTTTGCTTGTAAAGAAACCGAGAAAATTTGGCAAGGGAAACATTCCCGCAAATTACCCACAGAAATACAAGCAAGGGTATTAAGAAAACTGCGCCAGCTAGATGCTTCCTTAACCGTTAATGATCTTAAAATACCTCCGAGTAATCATCTTGAGCAACTATCAGGAGATAGACTAGGACAATATAGCATACCCATTAACCAACAGTGGCGATTATGTTTTCACTGGCAAAATGGTACAGCCTTTGATGTAGAAATAATCGATTATCACTAATAATTATGACCACAGAATTAATTAAAAATCCCCATGCAGGAGACATCCTCAAACACGAATTTTTAGAAGAATTAGCCATGAGTCAAAACGCCCTCGCCCGTGCCATTAATGTCCCTCCCAATCGCATTCATGCCATAGTAAAAGGAGAAAGAAGCATCACTGCTGATACGGATTTGCGTCTATGCCGTTTTTTTAGACTTTCCGAAGGCTACTTTTTAAGGCTACAAAATAGTTATCAAATCATGGAAGCAAAACGCAAATTAGGAGAACAATTAAACTTAATTACTCCCTTAACTATTAACTAATAATCATTAATAGACCATGAACAACCTAGAGAAAATCTTAGATACTAATATAAAACAAGAAATACTTAATATTTGTACTAAATATGGAGCATTTAACGTCAAAATTTTTGGATCTTATGCCAGAGGAGAAGCCACAGAAAACAGCGATTTAGACTTGTTAATGGATATTGAAAAAGGTAAAAGCCTTTTAAATAGAATTGCCTTAAAACAAGAATTAGAAGACCTTTTAGGAATAAAAGTAGATATAGCAAAACCCAATAACCTCCATGAAACCATCAAAAATCAAGTTTTGGCAGAAGCAATTTCATTATGAACAAAAACTTACTTTATAGCGTTTTTTATAATTATGAGATACATTTATTATTCTCAAGTCCCCCTTATTAAGGGGGATTTAGGGGGATCGTTTTGTACCCCGTAACCATGATAATTGCTATATCTTAATAATATAAAAGAATGTATAGAAAATATTGAAAACTATACAAATCAAGATAAACAAGCATTTTTAGACAATAAAATGATGCAAGATGCGGTTATTCGTAACTTAGAAATAATAGGAGAAGCAACCAAAAGATTATCTTCTGATTTGAGAATTAAATATAATCAAGTACCATGGCGACAAATGGCAGGATTAAGAGACGTTTTAATTCATGATTACCTAAGAGTAGATTTAGAAGAAATTTGGATTATCATAGAAAAAGACTTACCAGAATTAAAAGCACAAATTAATTATATTTTGTTACACAATTCTTAAAACAATATTCTCTTTATACCATTAATAAACATCGCCTTAAAAAAAATATTTTTAACTACTTTGTAGAGGGTAAATAATATTCAAAATATATCAGCTTTAGTCCTTAGGATGTATATTATTGAAGATTGATAATATGTAGATCTAAATCATGGAAACAAAACGTAAATTAGGATAATAATAAACTTGATTACCTCCTTAAATATTAACTAACAAAAGATGATAAATACCTTAACAGAAGAAAATCAGATACTAGATAAAAATAAAGTATTAGAAATAATTAAAGCACAAAAAAATCTATTTAATAAATATCACATAAAAACCCTAGCTTTATTCGGTTCAACCGCAAGAAATGAAGCAACAGAAAATAGCGATTTAGATTTTTTAGTGGAGTTTAATACAAGCCCTACATTTGATAATTATATGGACTTAAAATTTTATTTAGAAGAATTATTTAATAAATCAGTGGACTTAGTTATAAAAGAAGATTTAAAACCCATAATTAGAGAAAAAGTAATTAAGGAGGCGGTTTATGTCTCGTAGTCTTATCCTTTATTTAAGAGATATTATTACCAGTATTGATAAAATAAAAAAATATACATTCAATTTAACTTATGAGGAATTATTAGAAGACGAAAAAACCCTTGAATCTGTTGTATATAATTTAATGATTATAGGAGAAGCAACAAAGAAAATACCTCCAGAAATAAGAATAAAATATTCATATATCTAGTGGCAAAAAATAGCAGGATTAAGAGATTTTATTGCCCATGCTTATTTTTCCATTAATATCAACATTGTTTGGAATGTGATTCATACAAAACTAGATGATTTAAAATTATGTGTCCAAGAAATTATCAACAATCAAACATTAGATATTTAAACTACTCACCATTGAAAACAATTTTCTTGATATGATTAAATCATCCCTAAAATAATGTTAGCCCATGGTAAGCAAAACCAATGAAAAAGCCCTCGAAGACTTAATACAAGAGTGCCTTATCAATAAACAAAGCTATCACCTCGGAGAAAATAAAGACTTTAACCCCCAAATTGCCATTGACACCGCCAAATTATGGCAATTCCTAGAAACCACCCAACCAGAAGAATTAGACAAGCTCAAATATAACCCCGACTGGCAGAAACTAATATTAGATAGGATAGATCGGAAAATTAAGCAAAATAGCCTTCTACCTCTACTTAAGAAAGGTTTAGACATCGACTCAGCGCACCTTACCCTATTTTATAGCCAACCTTACAACAACCTGAACCCCCAAATCCAAGCCAACTTTAACCAAAATATCTTTTCCGTCACTCGTCAAGTTCACTTTTCCACCACCGATACCGCCCTATCCATCGACTTAGTAATATTTATCAACGGCTTACCCATTATCACCATTGAACTAAAAAACCCATGGACAAATCAAACCGTTTACGATGCTAAAAAACAATACTGCCAAAGAGATTACCAACAACCATTATTAAACTTCGGACGCTGTTTAGTACACTTTGCCGTTGACACCGATGAAGCGTGGATGACAACCCGACTCAATGGCAAAAGCACCTATTTTCTACCCTTCAATAAAGGAAACAACAACGGTAAAGGCAACCCCATCAACCCCCATGGGCATAAAACTAGCTACCTCTGGGAAGATATTTTAAGCCGAAGTAGTTTAGCCAATATCCTTGAACATTTTGTTTTATTAGAAGGTAAATCCAAAGATGCCCTTAAAGATAAAACCCTTATCTTCCCCCGTTACCACCAACGAGACGTAGTTAATAAAATCCTTCTTGATGCCCAAAACAATGGCACAGGCAAAACCTATCTAATTCAACATTCCGCAGGTTCAGGAAAATCCAACTCCATCACATGGTTAGCCTTCCAACTAATTCAACTTTATCCCCTAATCTTCTCTCAGGTTAATAACTTTTCAACTAACCAAAGTAATAACCAATCATCACAACCAGACTCCACAACCAACCAAGATAATAATCAATCATCAACAGCTGGTAATTTTAACAACCAAGACGATAACCAATCAACAGCCAATAACTCCACTAACTCAGATAAAAACTATACCTCACCACATCAACAAATTCTATCAGATGAACCCCTATTTAACTCAGTCATCATAGTAACCGATAGAACTAATTTAGATAGACAACTACGGGATAACATCAAAGACTTTTCCGAAGTTAAAAACATTATCGCCCATGCCAATCGCTCCGAAGATCTTAAAAATGCCCTTGAAACAGGCAAAAAAATCATCATCACCACCATCCAAAAATTTAGATTTATCGTAGAAGGCATTGAAGGATTAAACCATAAACGCTTCGCCGTCATCATTGATGAAGCCCACTCCAGCCAGAGTGGTACTTCTGCGGATACCCTGAACATGACAATCAATAAGACTGATGATAATGAAGATGATAACCCCACCGATAATCAAGATCAAATCTTGGAGGTGATGAAAAACCGTAAGTTAAGTAAAAATGCCTCTTACTTTGCCTTCACCGCCACCCCCAAAAATAGCACCCTAGAAAAGTTTGGTATCAAACAAAATGATGGTAGCTTTCTCCCCTTTCACCTCTATTCTATGAAACAAGCCATCGAAGAAGGATTTATCCTCGATGTGTTGGCAAACTATACCACCTATAAAAGTTACTATGAGATTCAAAAATCCATCGGTGATAACCCTGAATTTGACACCAGTAAAGCCCAGAAAAAGATAAAAGCCTTTGTGGAAGGGCATCGCAAAACCATTGCCACCAAAGCCGAAATCATGGTTAATCACTACCTTGAAAACGTAGTTAAACCCAAGAAGATGAAGGGAGAAGCCAGAGGCATGGTAGTAACCAAGAATATTACCACCGCCATTACCTATTACCAAGAAATACAAAGGCTACTCAAGGAGAATAACGCCGATTTTCAAGCTATTATCGCCTTCTCGGGCAAAAAGAAAGTAAATGGTATTGAACACACGGAGGAGAGCTTAAATGGCTTCCCTAGTAAGGATATAGAAGCCAAATTACGCACCGATGATTACCGCTTGTTGGTGGTAGCTAATAAGTTTTTAACGGGCTTTGATGAACCTTTGTTACACACCATGTACATTGATAAAAAATTAACGGGAGTGTTGGCAGTACAAGCCCTATCCCGTTTAAATCGTTGTAATAATAAGATGGGTAAAAATGATACTTTTATCCTTGATTTTGTCAATAGCACCACGGAGATAAAACAAGCCTTTGACCCCTTTTATACTGCCACTAGCCTAACCGAAGCTACTGATATAAATGTACTCCATGATTTAAAGGAAAGTTTGGATGGGCTAGGAGTATATGAAATGTATGAGGTAAATGAATTTAATCAGCTATTTTTTAAGGGAGTAGAAGCGGAACAACTTAGCCCCATTATTGATACCGCCTCCCAAAGATTTAATATTGATTTACAGCTAGGTGATGAGGATAAAATTGACTTTAAAATTAAGGCGAAACAGTTTGTGAAGGTATATGCCCAATTGGCTTGTTTAATTCCTTTTAATAATTTGGATTGGGAGAAGTTACATTGGTTTTTAAAGTTTCTCATTCCTAAGTTGGTGGTTAAAAATCCTCAACAGGATTTACAAGATGAGTTACTTAATAGTATTGATTTGAGTACCTATGGCATTGAAAGAGTTAGTCTTAACAGCCAGATTATTCTTAGAGATGACACCAGCGAGTTAAAACCCCAAAACCCTAACCCAAGGGGATACCACGGGGAGGAAAAGGAGTATAACACCCTTGATGAGATTATCAGTAGTTTTAACCAAGCCTATTTTGGACAATGGGAAGCTACTCCCGAAGAGCAAAGGATTAAGTTAGTTAATATCGCTCAAAATGTGGCTCGTAATCCCGATTATCAAACTCAAGTGGTTAATAACCCAGATGCTCAAAATAGTCGCTTGGCGATCGCTCATCTAATCAAACAAGCCGTAAACCAAGAAAGACGGAAAGAGTTAAGTTTGTATAAAAATTACTCCCAAGATCCTGATTTTCAAAAAGCCTTTGAGAATAGTATCATGCGCATCCTAGAAGCTACTTTGACCGATTCTAATATGAACCTTGATAATATGAAGTTTGGCTCTTAATTAGTTACTCGTAACAAATAAGTAATATAACTCAATAATATTTGGACTTTCACTCTAATATAAAACATATATACGAAGCGAAAATAAATCGATAATGGCTATCTTTTCAGAAAATGATGTTAACCCCAATACTTTAAAAGACTTAATTGAGACAGTTTTTCGAGATGGAGACGAAATTTATTTAGCACCTGGTGAATACAAAGGACCATATATTATTGATAAAGAAATTACCATTCGAGGTTTAGGAGAAAATACAGAGTTTTTTGCAGAAAATGAACCAGTATTTACTATACTGGCCAAAAATGTAAGGCTTGAAAATTTGGTTATTAATCGAACAGTAGGAGGAGAAACAGGGGCAGTTGCTATTCAAGCAGAACAAAATATTAAACCAGTTCTTAAAGACGTAAAACTAAATGGAAAAGCTGAAAACGTCAAGTGGGAAAATGCTCGTTGGAATATACCATCTCAATTTGATTTTGGGGAAATGCAAAGTAACTGGCAAATTTCCAAATCTTTTTCTTTAGAGGTGGCAGAACCTTGTCAAATAACTTGTAAAGTAAGTTGGCTTCAGATTAAGCCTTCTCATGTCTCACCTGGTCCACAAGAAATAAAAATTGAAGTTAATACAGAAAACACTATACCAGGCACAGTTCTTTCAACACCTATAGAATTAAGATCTGATAACGAAAAACGAGAAATTTTTTTAATTGTAAAAATAAGTCATTCACCAGTAGATAATTTAATTATTACTGATAAAAGAATTGAAACTCATCTTCCTTTAAATAGAATTGAAAGTCAAGATTGGGGATATAAACTAAAGGGAAAAGCAATTGACCAGTTAATATCAATAATAGAAGGAAGGGATACTTTAAGCTTAGACCTAGATTTTCAAGAACGTCGTAATCAAGCAGAAAATATACTATTTGAAACATTTGCTCAACAATATTCCCTATTTTATATTCGTCGTTTAAAATCTGGACAAAATCAAGGAGAAGAAATATGGGACTTAACATTAGCAACAGATAGAACTGATATAGAATTACCCATTTTTTTTCGAGAGCACAATCAAACTTTAGGTATTAGGGCTGTTGTTTTTAAAGATAATAATAACTTTTTAGAAATACTATCGTTTATTTTATTGCCTAAATATCGTGGTCAGTTGGATGGTTTTGCCACTCCTTTTTGTTTAAGATTTTTATCTACTTATCGTCACCGCATAGGAATTCCTCAATCAGCTGTAACTAAAATACAAAGTATTCCAATTATTGAAGAAAAACTTCCTACAGATACCCAGATCAATACTTGGAAAAAATATCTTGAATTAGAAGAAAATATTGCTCAAAATGGTCAATTTTGTATTCGATATATAAATCATAATTATGGTCAAGCGACTAGAAATATTACCTTTCATGTTGATATTAATGATGCAACTATAGATAGTTCTCGTAAAACTTATTTAGAAGAAGAAGAGCTTTGGATACGTATTAAAAATGCACGAAATCAAAGAATTGCAATTATTGAAGATATATCATCTCAAAATAACAATACAATAGAAGTTGGTGTACTTGAGAACTTTAATCATAAAGATAAAAACATTAAAATTAAGCTTGAGAATGAATTTAGTGAAAAACTATCAGAAGGATATTATCAGTTACCAAAAGTCGGTTTTCTATATTTTGAAGCAGTAGGTGATATTGTTCAAATTCAACGAAAACAGAGAGCTTTAGAACAATTACAAAGGGGCAATTGTCAAAATCCTTTTTTAAGTGATTTTCTTTTTGATGCTTCTCAAGCAAGAGAACCAGAAGCAATTATTGAATTATCTCAAGAAGAACTATTATTAAAGAACTCTAACCCAGCTCAAAAAAAAGCTGTAGAAATAGCTTTAGCAACACCAGATTTAGCCTTAATTCAGGGTCCGCCAGGAACTGGTAAAACTACTGTTATAGCTGAAATTTGCTATCAGGTTGCACGGCGAGGTGGAAAGACATTAATTTCATCTCAAGCAAATTTAGCCGTAGATAACGCTTTAAGTCGTTTAAAACATAATCCAATTATTAGAGCTGTACGAAAAGGTAATCCTCACTCAGTAGGTGTTGAAGGACAACCTTTTTTGGAAGATAAAGTGATTAATAGATGGTTGGAGAATACTGCTAATGACTGTGAAAAAAATCTTAAACAAAAACAGCTTAATATTAGTATTTTTAGGGAATTGTTGAATTCTTCAGAACGATTCACTAATTACCGAAAATTGGAGAACAATTTTAGTTCTGAGCAGAAACAATTATTTTCAGATAAACAAAAATATGACAAATATCAAAGTAATTTGTTGCAAGAACATGAAAAATTAAAACAATTAATTAATCATTTACAAAGTTTAGAGCAAAAAATAAGTAATCTGTTAACTGAACAAAATAACATTGATTGGCAAGAGCAAGATACCATCAACTTATTGATAGATATAGAAGAATATTTAGATAGAAAAGAAATAGCTCAACTACAAGTACATATATCCAGAGCTATTGATTTACTAGAAGAAATGAAAATTTTTCATTTTCCAGTAAATTCTTTATTAATAACGGCTGGATATTTAAAACAAAATTTACCTAATTATTTCAGTAATATGGTCAATATTTTCACTAAAATGAAGGTAATAATTGATAACTGTTTAGTGGAAGTAGAAAATGCTAAAAATGTAGATTATTTTGAATTATACAATTTGATAAAAACACATCTAGAAAACAGACAAGCTGTCGAGCAATTCAATTTAATTGCTCCAGTAGAACTATTAAATGTTGCTCCGACGATCGAAAAAATATTATGGCATAATATTTTAAAAGAATCAGAAGTACAAACTAAGAAAGTATTGCCCCATTATATTAATTGGGACAGAACACAGACTTTGAATAATGAAATACAAAAAAACTTAATATTATCAGAAAAAAATATTACTCCAATTGATAATAAAATTTTTAATTTAATTCATCAAGAAGTTTTACCTTCTCTTGAACAACAAATTATCTTAGATAAATTAGATCCTTTGGCTCTGCTGGAACATTTTGAGCAATTAAGTAAAAATAGTTATAAAAACATCAAAGACAAACTTAATCTTTTTAAGAAGATCCAAGAAATAGTTAAAGCCGTTTGTGTTAAATTTAACTTATCTAATCCAAGTCAACGTTCTATTTCAATAGCGACACTTAAGATAATTCAACAAAAATTAGATAGTTTAGTCGAAGAATTGCGTCCTCAAGAAATTAAAAAAAGTGGTGAGATGATTAAAAATGAAGCTACTAAAACCTCCATTAGCACAGCGAATAAATGGCTAAAGAGACTTACACAGGAAATTGATTTTTGGCTCTTAAAATTAGCAATATCTTCAAGTAAAAATAATAGTAATTTTCTTCAAAACATACAATTACTCTTCCAAGAAGTGAACCAATCTTATCAAATACCTGAAACATTAAAATCTATAGCAAGGGACTATCAAATTAATCCTATAAAAACTATAAATAATGCTCAAAAAGTACTCGAGGAATTTAGGTATTGGGGAGATCGCACTGCTAAGCTAAAAGAATTAATTTCCCTTGTTCACCCTATATATATTTTAGAAAATGCTCATGCACAAATTAAACAAGAATTACATCAGCATCAAATAAAAGAAAATAATATACTACAACAAAAATCTATCATTAAAGCAAATATCAATAATATTGAGATACAGTTAAAGGAACAACAAGAAACTCTGGCTAATGAAAGAAATTGGTGGTTACAAACATGGGAAGCTATTCCAGAGCGTTTAAAATCAGAAATTCCACAAGCCCAATTATTTGGTACTTCTTTTTTACAAGAAATACAAATTCAATTTGTTAGTTGGAGAAAAGAATTGATAAGAGAGCAAGACTATCTTAATCGTTATGAGAATCTGGTTCAAGATTGGATTAATAAATTAAGACAACCAACAGAACAAGACCGCCGTGAGCTACAACAAATATATTTAGATAATGCAAATGTTGTAGGCATTACTTGTGTTCAAGCAGCAAAAAGCAGTTTTTCTAAAGAATTTCAATATTTTGACGTAGTTATCATTGATGAAGTCAGTAAATGTACCCCTCCTGAATTATTGATACCCGCATTAAAAGCTAGAAAATTGATTTTAGTTGGAGATCATCGCCAGTTACCTCCAATGTTAGATAACGCGACTTTAGAAGAAATAGCTGAACAACTAGGAAGTACAAAAGAGGAGATTAATTTTTTAGAAGAGTCTTTGTTTAAATTACAGTTTGAACAAGCTTCTTCTAATATTAAGAATATGTTAAAAACACAATACCGAATGCATCCTCAAATTATGGGAGCAATCAATCAATTTTATGATGGTAAACTAGATTGTGGAATTTTTAATCCTGACTTAGAAAAAGCACATAATCTCAGTGGAGATATAATTAAAGACCAAAATCATATTATTTGGGTTCAAACACCACAGTTTTCTGAGTTTTTTGAAGAAAAAATGGGAAATTCTTTTATTAATAAAAAAGAAGTAAAAGTTATTCAGAAAATATGTGAAATGCTTGAGACAAGTTGGGTAGAAATGTTCAGTTTAAAAAAACTTAAAAAAGAAGTTGGGATAATTACTTTTTATGGTTCACAATTAAAATTAATAGATAATGAAATAGATCCTCGACAATATCCTTCTTTAGAAATTAGAACTGGTACAGTTGACCGTTTTCAAGGAATGGAAAAAGAAATTATAATTGTTAGTCTTGTGAGAAATAATAACAAAAATAACATTGGTTTTGCGAAAAAGCCAGAGCGTATTAATGTTGCTTTCTCTCGCTCTCAGCAATTATTAATTATTGTGGGCTGTTATTCTCTATTTACTCAACAAAGAGGTAAGGTTGGTCAAATTTATTCCAATATTTCTGAAGTTATTCGCTTACATGGAGGATTAATAAATGTTTTTGACATCCTTAGATAAATCAACAAATTCAACCTTACAAAAAATTATTGATGAAATTGAAGAAAAAAGTCCAGGTTTGTCAGTAGTTGCCGCAAGTCCATGCTGCTATAGCTTTACTCAAACTTTAGCTACAGTTAAAATCAGTGAATCTCGTCGATTAACTGTGCTAGAAGAAATTATATTACGAGCAGGATTAGAACTAAATCCAACACCAACAGAAGCCGAATTAGGAAAAGTTTTGGGCTTAGATAATCTATTCATTAACAGCGTGACCGCTAAATTGAAAAATTTAGAGATGTTGGAAAATACAGAAGATCTAACCATAAAATTAACAACGATAGGAAAACAATTTTATCAAAAAGGTTACATACCACAAAAAGCAAAAACTGAAGAAATTTATAGTATTTTTAATCCTTTAACCGGAAATATTACTTTTAGTATCTCCCCTTACGAAAAAAAGAAAACAGAAGACATAAACAACTTATTTGAATTTATTATTGCTGAGCCTAAAACTATAGATTTATCTGCATTATCTTTAATTGATATTCAAGATTTGACAAGAGAATCTGGATTAACATTACATATTCCTGAAAATGATAAATTTATTAGTTCTTTTACGTTTGACACAGATTCAGAAATAATAAATGATGTTATTTATGTTTTGTTTATTTATGATATTATTGAGAATAATTATAGTTTTATAGTCAAAAATAACACAAAATTATTAACTAATTTTTCTAACTTATTAACAAGTTTATACTTGGATGATAAAATAGACATCGAAAAACTATTTAAACTTTCATCTAAAGAATTAGACAGTAAAAAACGTAATATCATAGAACAAAAAAATCAAGAAGTTGAAGAAAGGTTAAATCAAATTAGAAATCAAGTAGTTGCATTTGCTAAAAATAGTCGTGAAAATCCTAGTGTTAAAGAAAAAGTATCTTTAAAAAATCCTTATAATATTGTCTTGCTAAGAGATAGATTTATCCGTCAAGTTTTTCTTGATACCTTAAAATCAGCTCAAAATTATGTCATAATTTATTCGCCATGGATTAGCGAAAAAGTTATAGATAATGAGTTTATTCAAATTCTAAAAAATCTTGTTAAAAAAGATGTTTCTATCCTAATTGGACATGGAATTTCTCGCTATGAAAATCAAGAAAATAGAGAAATATCACCCAATTTAATAGCCGAATTACAAAGTATTAAAACACCAGAAGGGTTGCCAGGAATTCAATTAGTTTGGTTAGGTAATTCTCATGCAAAAGAAGTAATTGTTGATGGAAAAATTCACTTATGTGGCTCTCATAATTGGTTATCCTATCGAGGTGATAAATTCCCCAGAGGTGAAACAGTTTATAAAGTTACTATTCCAGATCAAGTTAAACAAGCGTATAATTACTATGCAGAGAAATTCACTAATCATACAAACGAAAAATGGAAATATGCTATAGAAAAAAAAGACTTGGCTTTAGCGGTAGATATTCTTTGCATTTGGGATACATTACATATTGAAGAAAATATAATTATTGAGAAAATAGCACAAGCTAATTATGTAGCATTAATTCCATATTGGCTTAAATTAATCCGTAAGAAGCTAAGATTAAAAAGTATTAGACTAGAATCATTATGTCTAAATAACACTTTTTTATTAATAAGTAGTTTTGGAGAGGTTAATAAAAATCATAATTTAGTGAAAGAAGAATATTCTCTTTTATTAAATAGTATTCCGAGTCATAAAAGAAAAGAATTGATTATTAAACTAGCTGAAAATTAGAATTAATTTTAAAATTATGAGTCGTTTAACTTTAAGCTGTTAAATTCATAATAGTCATATTGTTAATTCTTTATCAGAAAAAGGAAATGCAACAACAAAAAACTCTGCTAAATCAATTAATAAAGGATTTAGGCACTCTTGAAGATGAAGAAATTAAAGCTATTTTAAATTAAAGAGAAAAAGTAGATATTGACGAAGAACTACCCTTAGAAATTAGGAATAAATTGCAAAACTCAATTAAATACAGATTACAGTTATTCCCTCAAATATCAACATAACTACCGCTACCCTCATTCTTCCGTAAACAAAGATACTTCTGGGTAGTAGTAATGGAAGAATGCCCCAAACTCTGTTGCAACAACGATAAATCACAACCCCCCTTAATGGCTTCCGTGGCATGGGAATGACGTAACCAATGACAAGATAAATCATCCCCTAACCCTGCCTTTTTACCCACCCTTTTGAGCATATTATGAGCCGTATTACGTCGCATGGGGGTATTGCGCTCCCCTACCGTAAATAAATAATCAATGCCCTCCTTCCTCAACTCCTGTAACTCTTGCCAGATGCTAGAACGAACCAACACCGTCCTTTGCTTATTACCCTTGCCTACCACCGTTAAATTTACCCTACCATCATCAATACTAAAATTAGCCCAAGTTAAATTAATCGCCTCACTAACCCTTAACCCCACCCCAAACATCACCCTGATTAATAATCTATCTCGTATGCTATTAGTGTTATCCATTAACAACTTCACATCATCACCACTCAATAACTTTTGGGAGATAGTATCATTCACCTTGGGATTATCTACCAAAACAGAAGGATTGAGAGGGAGATAACCCGTCTTTAAACAGTAAGAAAACAGACTCTTAATAACCATCAACTTTGCCTTGATAGTTGATATTTTCTGCCCCCTTAACTTCAGAGACTTAAGATAATCTTGAATATCCTCCACCGAAATCTGTGCTAAATCCTTATCCGTAAACTCCAGAAAATGTTGGATGATATAGCTATATTGGCGTTGGGTATGAATAGACTGCTTATTAGTCAACCAACTGAGGATAATTTCAGAATCCTTCTGCGCACGGGTTAGCTTAGAGGAGCGCACCATAATGCCCCCAAAATTATTAGATTATTGAGATTATTATAGTTGATAAAGTCAACTTCCTTTGGTACTTCCATTACTTGTCAATCTTATTGGGCAAGTGATTTCTTCTTAGAATCTCTTATTTCAGTTGAGCAAATTACGGTTATTCAATCATGGCAATGCCATCAAGCTAATCCCAGATGTAAATTAATAGCCAGATTAACCAATGTCATCACGGAATCAGAGAGACTACCTACCACATCACCCCGTAACCTTTCCTTAGAAATAGTCCTGATTTGCTGTGCTTGAATCTTTGAGTCTTGAGGTAAACCAGAATCCGCCTTACTAATAAACACCTCAAAAGGATAAACCTTACTCACCTTAGAAGTTATGGGTAACACCGTTATGGTAGAAGCCACCCGATTATTAATATCATTGCTGACTATCAACACTGGGCGAGTTTTAGCCACTTCTGAACCCATAGTGGGACTAAGATTAGCATAAAATATATCACCACGTTTCATCACCTAAACCGTCTCCTGCTAATATATCCCAATCAGAATCAATTTCCTTGTCAGCTTCCCTATAGGCACTTTCCAAGTCTTTTTCAAGCAGTAATCTTAAAGCCTCTTCAACTACTTGTGAAGAAGACTTACACCTCCTGCTGTTTTTATAACTGTAGATGAATACTACCAAATCCTCAGAAATGGACACGGACATTTTTCTTACTGTCATAGCCTACTTAAAAGTAAATAAACTTATTACTACTTAATCTTACTACTTTTGTCAGAGGAGTAAAAATATTCTATTATTCTTTGCTCTCTTAATATGATTAATGAACAATACTGTAGATATTGTTCATATTATTCTAAAAACATTAATATGCGATAATCATTGATACTGGTTTTTTATTACTTTTGGAAAACAAAAACTAACCAATCCCATTTAATTTTTTTTCCCAAAATAATGCTTTACCCATTTGGGGATTCAACTCATAACCTCCAAAGCCAAAAGCTTTATAAGCTGACTGAGCAACTTGATTTCCTTCCAATACTTCTAAAGTAAGTTTGCAACAACCCAAATCGAAAGCAATCTGTTCGACTTTTTGCAATAATAACTGGGATATACCTTTACGGCGATAAGAAGAGAGTACAATCAAATCATGAATATTGAGCAATGGCTTACAGGCAAAGGTGGAAAATCCCTCCATTGCAATTACTAACCCTGCTGGTTCATCATCTACAAAAGCGAGAATAACATGAATTGATTCTCTCTTAAGAAGTTCGGCTGATAGATTCGCTTTAACATAGTCTGATAAACCTTGACCTCCTCCCATGGAATCTAAAGCATAGGCATCCATTAATTTAATAGTGGCATCAGCATGAACAGGTAAAGTTAAATCTGCTTTGAGAATTTCAATCATTTCCTAAATTTTAATCTACCAATCTGGGATATTATTTATTATTCGAGTATTTTAGATGAAAATATAGAATTAGTACCATCAAAAAACCTTAGTACAAATTGAATATGGAAGTATTTAGTAATTGAGACTTCTAGTTTATTTATAGGTTGAGTCGTGGTCTAAATGCAAACTAAGTACCCTCAAATAATTACCATCTCTTAAAGCTGTAGCTCTAAACTTTTTATTAATACGGAAACTATATATATTTTCTCCGTTATTCCCCTTCTTTGAGTAGATTAACTCCCACTTTAAGCCTTGATAACGGTAAAGTAGTTCCCAATCCATTTTACTTATTTTCTTTAAGGTATTTAATACACTGTAAGCATCCTCCTTACTCAGAGAAAATAAATCTTTTTGCAAAACAGGACTATTTAAATCAAGCAAAATATTAGCCATTCAACTTACTTAAAAACTTCCCTTAAGCATTATCATTATTGGGATTAAACTTAGATGATAAAGTGTTTTCTAAATCCGTTAAATCAGTGTGTGTAGGTTGATTATTACTAGCCCAATCCAAAGCCTCATCAAGTTTTGTAACGTTATCCTTTTCTAATAGCCATTGTTCATTATGGGGGATAAATTTACCGATTTTAATAGTCCAAACACCATATTCAGAGTTATCGATTAAAACGTTTTGACCTGCAAACTCTTTTCCTAAAGAAATTTGTCCGTTACTACCGATTGTTTTTATTTGTGCCATAGGAATATCAAAGATTTGTGCCTTATTATTAAATATAACAGTTTTTATAGGGTTTGAGAAGCAAGGGGAGAAAAACAATGGCAAGGTTGAGATCATTGCTATATATATCTTTTCACTTCTCACTGCCCCTCATGACATGAACCCTATGTTTCCCCCGAATAGTAACGAATAATTTATAAAAAAAGTTTGTTCCGTAGATATACAGAATAATTGACGAGTTTACCTATATAATTATGGAAACTCTAGGTACAGTTGTTTACAACATTATTACTGCTGAAAATAAAAACGATAAAAGTTTTCGTAAGTTGATAAAAAAGACGTGTTTTACTTTACTTTATCAACCATTAATAAACAAAATAAAAAGAATACCTAATTTCATTGTAAAAAACTACCGTTCGACTCCATAAAATTGGTCTAAAAAATCTATACAATCTATGAACATTGACAGCAAACTAGAAAATACTCGACAAATTTTAAGTGAATTAGGGAATGCGGTTTCAAATTTGGTTAACTCCTCCCCTGATGTGTTTGAAGATGAAACCATTAAAAAGAATTTAGACGATTTCCGTAAAGCCCACCAGAAAGTAAACTAACTTATAAAGAAGAAGCAATTTTCATATTGATATTTTTTATGAATTTTGAATAACATCTGTAAACTTAGACTAAAAAATAAAAAACCTGAAGTTTTTAACATGAATTAATTAAAGATAAATTGTCATGACCCACTCTAATTGGAATCCCGAAATTGAAGGACAAAAAGTAAGAATAAAAAATGCACCTAGCAAAAAAGGATTGACGACAGGAAAGATTAGAAAATCTGCAGGACGGACTTTGGTACAAGTTAAATTTGGAACCAATGAAAAAAGTTATAAGCAGTATGAACAACTCGAATTGTATCAAGAAGACATAAGTATTCGGGATTTATTCGCACAGGGCAAATTCGGTCAGCCTGAAGATTTGAGAAAGATTCTTACCCTAGAAAAAGTCAAAGGAGAATTAACTAATATTTTTTACAGTATGGAATCTAGTAATACAGATTTCTATCCTTATCAATTCAAACCTGTATTAAAATTTTTAGATTCTCCCGTATCTCGGTTATTAATTGCGGACGAAGTGGGTTTAGGTAAAACAATCGAATCTATGTACATTTGGAAAGAGCTACAAGCTAGAGAAGATGCTAAACGCTTGTTAATTGTTTGCCCTGCAATGTTAAGAGATAAATGGAGAGATGATTTAAAAACTTTATTTAACATTGATGCAGAGATAGTCGGAGCAAAAGAATTATTACAGAAAGTGAAATTAGTTACCCAAAAAGGAAACCAAATTTCTTTTATTTATATCGCTAGCTTAGAAGGATTAAGAGTTAAAAATTGGAATGAAAAGAATAAAAATAAACAAGAAAAAAAAGGTGCAAGATACGATTTAGCTAGATTGTTAGAAAAACATTCTCGTAATTTTCAACAAGAAATAAGTATTAATAATATAGACATATTTGATTTTGCAATTATTGATGAAGCTCATTATTTAAGAAATTCGGAAACAGCTAATAATAAATTTGCACAACTTTTGAGAGAAACCAGTAAAAATTTAATTTTATTAACGGCAACACCTATTCAAATTAGAAGTGAAAATTTATATCAATTATTAAAATTAATTAGTCCCGATGATTTTTTTGATAAAAGAACGTTTGAAGAAATGTTGCAAGAAAATAAACCTATTATTAATGCCCTTAAATTAATCTGGAAAACTACTCCTGACTTAGATGAAATAAGAGATATAGTAAAAGAAGCCTCCAAGTCATATTATTTTAAAGAAAGTAACAGATTTAGAATACTGTGCGATGAATTACAAGACTTAGACAGCATTACTCATCATCAACAAGTTAAATTTAGTAATCTCCTTGAAAGTTTATCTTTATTAGGACAATTTATGACAAGAAATAGAAAACGAGAGGTTTTACCGAACCGAGTGCAAAGAAAACCTCAAACTTTGACCGTAAAATTTACCAAAATAGAAAAACAAGTATATGAATACATAACTTATAAGATTCGTATTCAAGCACTAGGAGAATCTAAATTTAATGTTTTTAGATTAATGGCTCGTCAAAGAGAAATGGCTAGTTGTATGGCTGCAGCTTTAGAGTCTTGGTCAAATAAAAAAATTAATGATAATACTGAAGAAACCCTCTTACAAAATATTCTTAATACTGACCATCTTACATCTATTTCTTCTGATTATGAAGATGAAGAACTTTTTGAAATTTATGGTTCTCAATTAGATGCAGATATTAAGCATAATAATTACACGAAAGCTAGTTCTCAAAATATTTTTTGGAAGAAACCCATTAATCCATTTCCTCTTCAAAAAGAACAATCAATAAAATTTATTAAAGAGCTAAAAACTATTGATACCAAATATAAAAAATTAGTTGAGTTTATAAAAAATCAATTAAGTATTAATGCTGAAGAAAAATTTGTTTTGTTTGCTTTCTATCGTAATACTCTTTCTTATTTAAAAGAAAGATTAGAAAAAGATGGAATTAAAAGCTTTTTGATTCAAGGAGGAATGAAAAGAGAAGAAAAAAGTGAAATACTTGCTAATTTTAAAAATAAACAAAATGTATCAATTTTATTGTCTTCAGAAGTAGGTAGTGAAGGAATTGATTTACAATTTTGTCGTTTCATTATTAATTATGATTTGCCATGGAATCCAATGAAAGTAGAACAGAGAATTGGAAGGCTAGATCGACTTAATCAAAAACATGAAACTATTAGTATTGTTAATTATAGTATCCAAGATACTATAGAACAATATATATTAGAAAAGCTTTATCAAAGAATAAAAATTTTTGAAAATAGTATTGGAGATATAGAGGAAATATTAGGAGAGAAAACTGAAGAACTAATTTTAGAATTATTAGATCCATTTTTAACAGAAGAAGACTTAAAACAGCGAGCGGAAGAAACTACCTTAGCTATTAAATCAGAGATGGAACAACAAAGAAAATTAGAAAATGAAGCGATGAATTTAGTTGCTTTTTCCGATTTTATTTTGGGTTCTATTAATAATAGTAAAGAACAAGGAAGATGGTTAAAATCAGGGGAATTAATATCATTTGTTGCAGATTTTTTTAAGTCAGAATATCCTGGAACAGTAATAACTCATGATAAAAATAACATTGGTGAACTTTATGAAATTAATTTATCATCTGAGGCAAAAACAGATTTAAAATTATTTACTCAGAAACATCCTTTTTCGACTAAAACAGTTCTTTTCGCTCAACCAGTGCCATGTTTTTTTGACCCTAAAAATACAAAAGCAATGGGTAAAAATTATGAGTTGATTGATGCAACTCATCCTCTAATTCAATGGATAAGGAATAAATATACGAAAGATAACTCTATTAATTATTTCTATAGTATTTCGGCTTCTCAGTTGTCAATGAAAGAAATCAAAAGAAAAAATATTAAGCCCGATATTTATGTTTATGTGGTTCAAAATTGGAAATTAGAAGGACTAAAAAAAGAAATTCGTTTAGCTTATAAGATTATGTCATTGGAAAGGCAAAATTTTTTATCTGATGATGATGCTGAATATTTAATCAATACAACGGCAAGTTATGGTGTACAAAAATATAATGTTTCTAACTTAATTAATTTAGAAAAAATTATCGAAATTTATGAACAATGTGAGGAAGAACTACAAATTGATTTCGCTAATGTTGAAGAACAGTTTCAAGCCGAAAATCAAGATCGTTGTAATGTGCAAGAAAAATCGGCGAGATCTTACGCAGAAAGAAAAAAAATATTTTTTCAAAATAGAATTGAACAATTTTTAAGCGAAGGTAAAAACATAATTATTCCTGCGGAAGAAGGAAAACTCAGAAAAGTTGAACAGGAACTAGACTTTACTTTAAAAAATATTGACTTAAAACGTCAAGTTGTAACTTCAAATCCCACTTTAGCAACAGGTTTAATTTTTATGGAGGATTAAACAATGAGTGATTTATTTCTTAATTTAGGTATTGATTTTGGTACAGGTTTCACCAAAGTTTGCGTCAGAGATACAGATCGTGGTAATTCATGGGTTGTAAATTTTACAGCAGAAAAACAACTCATTAATGACACTTTATTACCTACTAAAATTTTAATTAAAAATAATGGCGAATTATTAACAGGATTAACTTTATCAGAATGGAAAACCGTTATAGCTAATGAGGGAATATTAATTGATTTTATTAAAATGCGATTAGCTCATATTGATTTATCAAAAGAAGCAAAAGTTTATTCTTTTGATAAATTACCCTATTATCAAAACAAGGACTTAAATACAGCTGAACAGATAGAAAATCTTTGCACCTTTTATCTCAGTTGTGTAATTATTAAAGCAAAACAATGGGTATTAAAAAATAATCATGAATTAGTTAATAACTTAGATATTAGTTGGTCAGTCAATGTAGGAGTACCCGTCAAATACTTTGATTCTTTAGCCATAGAAAGATTTAAAAAAGTGATTCGTTTAGCATTATTATTAACGAAAAATCATCCCCATAATTTTGAATCACTGTCTAAGAGAATGACAGAAACTCGTCAAAAATTGGCTGAATTGAGTATGAATAGAGATGATAATGATATTCCTATTCCTGGATTTGCCGTTCCAGAAATAAAAGCCGCAATCTATTCTTATACTATGTCCCGTCAAGCTCAAGATGGCATTTATATTTTTTTTGATATTGGTAGTGGCACAACTGAGGGAGTTTCCTTTCGTTTTTATAGAGAAGATGATACACCCAAAATAGAATTTTATTCTGGAGAAGTTGAGGCCATTGGAATAAATGCTTTAGCAAAAGAAATAAAGATAGTTAACAATACTGATTTAGAAGAGTCAAAAATTGTGAAATATTTACAAAAAAAAGATGATTTATTTGTTCAATCTATTGATAAATATTCAGAAAAAATATCTCGTTCGCCATGTACAGGTGAGACAGTTGTTTACAATAAATCAAACATCATTATTACTGCTGAAAATATAAAATTCAGACTAAAAGAAACTGATAATGATAAGGAAAAATTATTGTTGTCTAGTATTCTTACCATGTATTTTATTCGTAAAATGGTAGCAGAAGTTATAGTAGCTTGTAAGAAAAAAAATCCTGAATACTTTAAAACGAAAGTTGAACATCATCAAGATTTAACAGTTTTTATTGGAGGTGGTGGACAACCTTCATATTATTATCGAAACACAATTGAATCTACTCATATAGTTTTTAAACAAAAAAATATAGATATTCCAGCTTATGAACTTAAATATGTACCTTATCCGGGAGGAGGATTAACAGAAACGGAAGATTTTAGTATGAGTGGTATTTCTCCTAAATATTTCCATCGTTTTGCTATTGCTTATGGTTTATCAATTCCTGATGGAGAAGGGGCAGAAATAGAAGGTTTTCCATCATTATATGAAGAAAAAAAATCTGTTGAACCTCAGCCTTATATGCCTCAAATTGGTCGCTATCCAGATGATAGTAGTTCAATGTAAATGAAATAGCCATAGCATAATATTTAGACACCACTAGCAATTTAAAACGTTTGAGTAACAAATCTGCGAAAAGTGTCGTTAAGGTGAAGGGCTATCTAGTTACCAACTTCTTGGAGAAAACCCCACAAAGTTAACTTTGCTTCGATTTTAATTTGTTATTAATTAATCCATTAAAATGCTAAAGTTATTGGTAGAAAATGTTAATGTAGTTGTAAATATTATTTAAGTTTTTTCAGAAAATGAAATAGGTTAAAAACTTTTGTAAATAAATAATTCAGTTATTGGACTTATCATTACTATTTATTCTGTTGGTTTATATCAAACTATGAAGATTAGAAAAATATTATCACAATTTTAAACATGAACATATTTAAGAATATTAAACAAAAAGCTCAAAATACAGGAAAGGTATTATTACCATTAGTTAAACAATATTTAGACGTAAATCCTGAAGAGCAAGAGATAATTATTAAACCACAAGCAACCGTATTCTTATGTAAACAAGTTCAGGGAAAAGTTGAAAAAATAAAAAGTTTAAAACCTGACGAAAAAAAAGGATTAATTGCTGATATTGAACATAATAGTATTAATATAACTATCCACTTCAATCCTGAATGTATCACTCTTAAAGAAGATTGTATTCAAGGGCAAATAAAGTTAATTAATAAACCCGATATTAAAACTGATTCAAAAGTTTATAATACTTTAATCGCTGGTTGGAAAGTCTTTTTAGGTGGTTATATTCCTCAATCTGCTTTACCTGAAAATGTTAAAGTTGAAGGGGATAAAGTATTTTATACATTTCCTCGTAATCAACTAAAAACCTTAGAAGCATTGTTAAAAGGCGTGAAAAATGAATCTGTTTTCAACACAGATATTAATGAAGGTCAGTTTACTATTAAAAGTAATGTTTCTCTTGACTGGAATAACATTGATATTCAGGCTTTTTTATCAAGTTTTAATTCAAAATAAAAGATTTGTCTTTTTAAAAACCCCTTTTTGAAAAGCTCTTGAAAAAAACATGACTTATTGCTTTTCCTCTCTCATTTGTTCAATGTCATGCCAAAATTCAGCTTTTGTAATATTTTTTAAGGTATCTTGACGCTCTTTTGTATAATCACCATTTCCCCAACCCATTTCTTGTAAAAAACGGATAGTATCTACTTGCCCTAATTCTTTAACTAATGCTTGATAGCCTTTTTGTTTTAATTCAATTGGGATCATTTTTTAATTTCCTCTGATATTGCGGGTTTTAGTAAGTAACGACCTGATATTACCAGCCTTAGTTCTCTGTTTAACCCTATGTTGAGCATTCGCAATTACCTTCTCCAATAACTCAGGGTCATTTTGACAGATGCTGAAGTACGCCTCTACGAGAGTTTCTAAGGTAATATCATTATCTTGGCAGAATTTACGAATGTCATTATAAATTCCCTCTTCTAGCCTTACCCCCATCTTTTTATTAACAATAGATGGTAAACTTGCTAATTCTTTTTCTAGGGAACTAATCATATCTTCTTCTGGTTTTTCTTCATTTATAGTGGGTTTTCCCTCGTTTATTAATTGATCTTCACGAGGAGTTACTTTTACTTTAGGATTTTTACTTTCCTGTTTGATTTTATCTAGTAGGCTCATGATTATTAATTACTGAAGTAACATCTGCGGATAAATAGGGTTGAATTTTGTCGAGTAAGCTAGTGATGGGATATTCTAGGTCTTCTTTTCCTATATCCCTTGGTAATACTTGCTCATTGATTGCTCGTTTGTAAATATCACTTTCAAGGAGGTTAGGAAGCATTAATTCTTTACCCACTAACTCCTCCATCACCGCAATACTTTCCTTAGTGGTTTTAGTCGGATTTAACCCCACCCATTTAGCGCGAAATGGTATCACTCCCACCATAGTACTATTGCTCAATAGTGCTTGATAAGTTTTGAGTAAGTCTAAAGTTCTCACTAGAGATTGTACCCCCTTCACATTAGCTTCTGCGGGAATTGCCCAACAAGTACCTGCCCCCATGGATGTTAGGGCTAAGTGCGATCGCTCTGGGGGTGGGTCAATGATGACCATGGCAAAGTTACGAGCAATCTTATATTCAGGGTCAATATTAACCCCTACTTGATAAATCCTTTGTTTGAGAATAGTAAGACTCATGCCAGAAGCAGCTAAATAATGATTAGCATTTTCTAACTGGTCAGTGGCGGGAATAATAAATAGATTATCCTCATTAGGTACAGGATGAATAGCACTGTAGAGGGGAACTTTATCCTCTCCATTGGTAATCACCTCTAAGAGAGTGGGGTGGTCATCAGGGGGTTCAACCTCTAAAAAAGCAGTTAAACTCGCTTGAGGGTCAGCATCAATGAATAATACGGGTAATCCCTTCCTTGCTAAGATTCTGCCCAACATTAATGCCACCGTAGATTTCCCTTGACCTCCTGCCAATGCCAGAGGTACAAAACAGGGACAGTCTTGTTTATACATTGGTTGTTATGTGTAAAGTTACCAATGAGTATAACAACTATGGTGCAATAGTGCAATGGCACTATTTAATAAATGTACTTTATTATTTTTGAGATAAAGTATTTTAGAATAAAAGTTAATTATTGCTATAGTTTAATAGTAGTAAGTATCAAAGTAAACTATGTCCGAAGATGAAGAGTCGTTATCCCGATAACTGGAATGAGATAGCCTTTAAACAAAAGGAGAAAGTTAAATGGCGTTGTCAAAAATGTGGTGTGCAGTGCATTAAACCAGGGGATAAGACGGCTCATCTTAGTAAATCGGAACGTGCCAAAATAACTATGGTGGTTCATCATTCTAATTATCAACCAGAGGACAACAGAGAAGAAAACTTGGTTTGCCTTTGTACAGCTCGTCATTTGAGTTACCATACTGGCAAACGTGGGAATATTAGCATCGGTCAGTTATCCCTAGATTTAGACTTTTAGATTATTTGGTGATAGCTTACAGCCCTTACCTATGCTTACCTCAAATGCGTGAGAAGATATACACTTTATTAACTACAGCCCTTATCATTAACTCATGAGAGAAGAAGAAGAAACGCTTATATATTACATCTCACCTACCAATAAAATTCACTCTAACCAATGCCGTTACTTCAAGGCAAATACTGAGGGGTGGCAGAAAATGAGTTCTTACTCAGAGGCGATTTCCACAGGAGCTAAACCTTGTCAGATTTGTTGTTCTCAAATCTCTGTTTCCCCCATTGAAACTACGAATAAACAACAAGATTTATTGACCCAACCAGTTACCGATTTCTCCCAATCCTCTAGTCAGGAAGATGTTAAAACCTCTGGGAAGAAGAATAAGCGCAGTATTGCTTGTTCTATAACCTCTTTCAACACTACTGAAAAACTGAAAACTACCAGTACGCAACAGGATTTATTTACTCAGCCAGTCACCAAACAACCCCAATCCTCTAGTCAGAACGATGTTAAAACTTCTAAGAAGAAGAGTAAGAATAAGAAAAAAACCCCGGCTAAAAGGTATAAAATCCTTGCAGGTAATGGATGTCATCAAGCGATCTCAGAGGTGCAAGGTATCTTAGTACCCCCCATTGATGATGAGAGTAGCTACCAGTTGATATTACCCGATGGTTTAGCCCTTAAAGCCACTTTTAGCAATCCTTATCTTGAGTCATTAGCTCTTAAGCAACCTAATATTTTAGGGGTACATTGGTTTCGGGGTTATCCCAAAATGCAGGATACTAAATTAGTCAGCTTTCAGATTGTGGGATGGGACGGCAATATGCCCACTAATGAGCAAGGATGGGAAAGGTGGGAATTTATCGGATTATGGACACTAGAGAAAACCCTAACTGTCCAACGTTCTATTACAGCCCGAACGGTTAGAAAAGAAGCTAGAAAAACAGGATTTATTACAGAATTTAAGTTTACTTTCAGCAATACCGAGGATTGGGTTAAACAAAAGAAGCTGTGGATTGGCTATGTTTATAAGTTAATTTGTCGCAGGGAAGGGGATACCCTCAAAATACAAAAGGTAATTCCCTATGCTTGTCCTCGCTTTAAACCAGTAGCCAAACCTAAAAAGAAAACTTTGAATAAGGATAAGTCAGGTGAGCAAAGTCCGCCTAAATTAAAGGATAAGTCGGGTAAGCAGATTTCATCTAAATCCAATGATAAATCTAGTGAACAGATTCCGCCCCAATCAAAAGATAAATCTAGTGAGCAGATTTCACCTAAATCAAAGGATAAGTCGGGTGAGCAAATTTTACCGAAGTCTGTTGATCTCAAAGAGGTAAAAAAAGAAGAAATAGCTTCAACGGCTGAGATACTAAACCCAATTGATAGCCAACATCAAACGGCTGATACACCAAGTCCAAAAACTGAGAGCCAAACACAAACCCCTAATGCACCAAACTCAATTGATAGTCTAAACCCAACAGCTGATACCTCAAACCCAACGGTTGATACCCCAACAGAAGAAAAGAAGGAGGATTAAAATAGGGCTATTCTTGATGGAAGTTAAAAATAATTAACTAATGTTCAAATAATATAAAAAAACAGTTATTTAGTGATTATTATAATGTTATAATAAATAATTAATGCTACTAACAAGATGAATAAAATTAGGAAGTGTATTAAATTTGTTGAGAAGTATCATAAGTATTTCAATACTATTACTGGAGAACAATATTTATCCACAACCAAGTTCATTTCTCAGTTTTATTCTGACTTTAATGCTAATAAGATAGCCTATGATTTAGTTACTACTAATTACCGTTACCAAGAACAGTATGCTGATTACTCTACAGAAGATGCAGTTATTCATCTGAAACAAGAGTGGAATAAAAGAACACAGGTAGGTAATACAGTTCATAATTATTTAGAACTTTATTTGAAAGGCATTTTATCCAAAAAGAATGCCAGAATTCATCAATTAACTACCGCTTTTGATAAACTCAGACTACGAGTCGGAACTTATTTACTATAACTATATCCCAAAAGGCTTTTTTTTACCTTTATATTTCAACAAAAATCATAAAGTGTCATTTCTAAATAAAATTCGGAACTTTGTCACAGTTAATCTGTAGTATTTAAGAAATATTGTAAGACTATTATATAACCTTTACTATTAGGTGGTTTCAGCTACTTTGCCGATTTTGCAGTTTCCCTAGCTTTACGCCAAAATGGGCAAGTTTGATTTAAATAACTTATCAATTAACGCTAAAAACTAATTTATTTGTACTGAGTTTTTGAAGACTGCCCCTCATGACACAAACCCTATGTTTCCCCCATTATGCACAACCCCCAAAACAAAAATGTTAAAACAAGTTGAACCAAAATTCCACTGAGTTCTATCGATACTTAATACCCATGGTTGAGGTATTTTCATCAGTTTGACGATAGTTTTAGCTACCTGAGTAAAATTTAGGTCAAACTGAGCAAAAAATCTCTGTAATCTTTTATAACTTGATTCTGGTTTGGCAGATGTGCAAAAAGCTAGGGAAAGGCTCGTTAAGTCAACGGTGCGCACTCTAATTAGTGCCATCAAGAATAATGCCAGAAAATTGAGTCTTGCACCATGCCATGGTAAATGTTGTTTCAAAGTATCCCGAAGTAAGTTAACCTGATTCATAGGAGCATTTGTGTGGTTTTTTGTTAACTTCTATCAAACCTCCTACCTTCCTACATTGCAACCCCTTTCTTTATTTTTTTGTCCTGTACTGAGCCTTTTTTCATATCATTACAGTATGCAATAATTAATCAGATTATTTAACAATATAAACTAGCAAAGCAAAAAAATGCACGAGATCAATCTTTCAGTCGCTGGCAAAGCCAATTCAGGGAAAACTACATTAACAAGATCTTTATTGAATAAAGAAGTAGGAGAAGTAAGAGATGAGGCTGGCATTACCAAAGAATCCTCAATACACAAACACCCCACTGCCACTGCAACAAATTTTGAGTTCAACATTATAGACACACCTGGTTTTGAAAATGCTCAAGCGATTATCACGGCAAAAAAATATGTTGGAGATCTAGATATATTCAATGATCCTGACCCAGATTGGGCGCTTGATCTTATAGCTCTAAAGTCTGTGATGAAATCAACCATAGTTTTGTATTTAGGATCACTAGAGGTCTCACCCACTAACGATCACAGAGATGAAATAACATTAATCAAACAATATACAAACGCTCCCATTCTTGGGATTCTTACGAAAGAGAAAGCTACATTAAGAGCATTTGATAACGATCAAGAGGCAGTTGATAACAGAATAAGATTATGGCAAAATATGTGTGAAAGCAGTAAATGCCGTGATGTTATCCAATTAGATGGAATAAATGATAATCCGACAAGTATTTTGAACCTTTTTGAAACGATTGAGAAACATTTACCTGATGACGAGAAAAAATATTTTGCAACCGCAATTGCCAATTTTTGGGACGACAATCAGAAAGCAATTGATATAGCAACAGAAATGTTGGCGACTAGCATTCATACTTGTCAGAGCTTTAGAAAACAAAAAAATAATGTCCCATTTCGTGATAAAGATTCCACTATCACAAGATACGAACTCGAGCTAGAACAAGAAGTACAAACTGAAGACTTCTACTTTCGGAGAAAGATTGAATCATTATTCAAGTTAGTAAGTGCTTCTCACCGTATTAATAATTTTAATAATGCAGATGTACAGGACAAAACACAAAATAATTTTGGATTTATTGTTGCTAGAATAGCGTCAGATGCCACAACTACGGCTTTTACTGCAGGTTTACTTGGCATAGTGATCGGATTTGCTATAGCTGGACCTCCAGGAGCATTGGCAGGTTTGGCTTGGGGTACTGGGACAGGAGGCGGTACTGCCGCTATTGGAAGTACAGTTAAAAATGTAAGAAATACCGAAAAAAGTTGTGATATTGTTGTATCATTAAGCAATGATAATCTTGATGGTATTGCAAGAAGTGGGGCAAGTATTATTGAGATAATGAGTAATCAGCTTCGTGGTGCGGGAGAAAACATACAAACATCAGATTTCCAAAAAACATTTCAAAGATTTTTCAGAGAGAGAAGTGAAAGTAGAGATTGGAAAAGTGCAGATATACAAACTAAAAAGCAATATATAACAGAAATATTAGAGGAAAATAGAGTTGTTGCGAGATAGGAGATAATAGAAAAAACTGACTAAGTGGAGAGAAGTAAAATGTTCAATATTGACAAAATACTTAATCAAGATCGACTCCTCAGAGGCACCACAGGATTGAATCGCAAAGCATTTGACGATTTATAAGGCGGAAACATAGGGTTCGTGCAATCAAGTGCAACTTGATTAAATTTAATTAAAGTTAGTCAATTTTTAGCCTTTATTGATAAGTTATTTAAATGTAACTTCCCCAAGAATAGTCATTTATGGGGAAGTTATTTTAAATATATATTGCAAAGACTTAATTTACTGTTCCTAAGCATAGCCTCACCAAACATCATTTATGGGCAAGTTCAAATTAAGACACCCTCAGCACCCCCTCTATTAATATTTAACTGCATACTATTTGATATTTATCAAATACTTATTCATTAATATATTTGTAAAACTTATCATTTGAGATAAAAAAAAAGCTTTAGCAATCAAAGAATAAAAAAGAGTGAAAATATTGCTATATATAGTCTTTAGCTTCTCACTGCCCCTCATGACATGAACCCTATGTTTCCGCCTACATGGATGCAGCCTTAAATCAACTACAAAGCCAACAAATCATTTATCCAGAAGATGTGGCTCGTTTGTCTCCTCTGGGGTTTGAGCATATAAATATCCTGGGGCGATATAGCTTTAATTTATCTGAAGATTTGAAGAATGGTGCGATGCGTCCTTTGCGTGATTGGAATGATTTAAATGAATTTGAAACTGAGCTTTATTAGTAACTATATTCTATTTCCTCTCTGGGTTTGCAAGGGCTGTAAATATTGATACACAATACTTTCAGCCTTAGCGTTGTTTTTCTCTCACTTGCTACTCAAACCCCTCTTATGTCAATATTTACAGTCAGAGGAGTTACGTCAGGAGATTAATGCTGGTTTAAATGTGGTGGAAAACTGGAATAGTACTAATGGTTTTATTTTCTATGGTAAGAGTGGGGAAATCTCTACTAATCAACCAACTGAACAGTTATTGGCCGTTTTATCTCTGCATTTATTGCAAGTATGCTTGATTTATGTCAATACTTTAATGATACAGGAAGTTTTAAGTAGTTCGAGTTGGAATAATCAATTAACCAAAAATGACCAACGTGCTTTAACGCCTCTGATTTATAGTCATATCAATCCTTACGGTACATTTCATTTGGATATGAATGAGCGACTTGTGCTTAAGATGGAGGAAGAGGTGAGATGATCATGAAACGTACCAGTGCTAAAGTTAAAGCTAGGGCTATCGCTAAGTTATTAAGGGATGAACATCCTGATTACAATTATCTTAAAAGTGTTTTTCGGCATCTGCGTACTGAGTTAAATATTGAGGTAACTCATTCTGAAAAGAAATTACCAAAAGTTCCCACCGAAGAAGAGTTGCATAAATATTATCAAGCTGTTTGGAAAACTAGTAATGTGCAGGATATGGTGATTATTAAGACTTTTCTCTATAGAACCCATTTGGTATCTCAGGAAGCAGTGAGTCTTTTTAAAAGTAATCGAATAAAACATAAGTTAACTTTTTGGGTGGAGTTGAATAAGGTTCTTTCAAAGTTTTTGACCAAATTTTTACATCTTTCCATCCAAGCATTAGATCTTTCAATGATCCATCTTGCTTTGACTACCACAAATCCTTTTTTTCCTTCTGATTTTTTTTGTTCAGAAGAGATTTTGCCTGATTTTTCCATACGAATTTTCTTTCCAATTTGTGGATAAACTTTTTCTAATTCCCTCATGATAAAATCAGGATGATAACCCGAATCCACGAGGATCGTAATTTTATGAACATTCATGGGTTTGGCACGAAAATAATCTATGTTCTCACTCAACATCATGATTAATCCTCGATCATCGGAAACACTTGCCTTTGTGCAACAAGTGAAAAAAGGAAATCCCAGACTATCCACTGCTAAATGTCTTTTAATACCATTGGTGAGTTTATACCTACAAAATCCTTTACTCTCTACTCCTGCACTACAAGTATTTTGTACTGCTTGAGAATCAATGATTATTAATCGAGTCCAAGTGGATTTTTTTTTACTTTTTCCCTTAGTTGCTTATGAAGCTCACACATCACCATTTCAAAGATACCCTCTTTTTTCCAGTTTTTATAATGCCAGTAAACTGTAGAATAAGGCGGTAAATCCTTGGGTAAATCAGACCAATTACAGCCATTTTTGAGTTGATAAAAAATACCATCCCAAATTTGTCTTTTAGACCACTTTGGTGGACAAGTTCGTTTCTTTTTTGGTAACAGAGGTTTGATTACTTCCCATTCTTCATCACTTAGACTGCTAGAATATGCCATCCTTCTATTTCTCTATGTTTTCATCTCAATATTCTACTAGATACCAAATGGGTTCTATACGGGTGTCAGAGTTTCGGAGTTAGTTAATATTCGATTGGAAGATGTGGATTTTGATCGTTGTCAGATTCGGATTAATTCAGGGAAAGGGGGAAAGGATAGAATAGTTCCGTTTCCTATTTCTTTTAAGGAAGTTTTGGCTATGCACGTTGATAAGATGAAGGGTAAAAGGGCTAATTATTTATTCGAGTCTAATCGACATCAAAAATATAGCGATCGTGGAATCAGAAAGATTTTGACGAAGTATGCGGACAAAGCAGAATTGGATCATTCCATTTCACCTCATCAATTACGACATTTTCTGTTGACTTGGCTGAAAAGACAAGGAATTGATGATGCTTTAATTCAACCCTATTCTGGTCATTCTTCTCGACAGTCGTTAGAAGTTTATTCTCGCTTAAGTTTAAATGAAGCTCAGTCTGCTTATAACAATGTTATGTCTAAGTTCCCTCTCTGACTTATCTACAGCTACTTTGCCGATTCTGCAGCTTCCCTAGCTTTACCCCTATTACGGCGCATGGGGGTAGGCGGAAACATAGGGTTGGTGCAACGAAGTGCAACTTGATAGAATTTGGTTAAAGTTGGTCACTTTTTAGCCTCGATTAATAAGTTATTTAAATCAAACTTGTCCAAGAAAAGTCATTTATGGAGAAGTTATTTAAAGTATGTATTGTAAAGAGTTAATTAACTGTTCATAAGTATAGCCTTACTAAACATCATTTATGGGCAAGTTTAGATTCTGTCATCCTCATCATTTAACTTTGCAATAGTTGACTCCATATTATTTGATATTTGTCAAATTAACTATTAAAGCTATATTTGTAAAACTTATGGTTTTAGATAATACCATGTGTAGTATCATTTTTTAACTAAAACCTTGAAAGAGTCATATAGCAATGGTTGTTTTGTAAGTTGCACTTCGTTGCGCGAACCCTATGTTTCCGCCTTCTTCTTTATTTCGTATTTGCCTTTGGTCAATTTATGTTTTAGCACTTTCTTATAGTTACAAATGAAATACATAATATTTGACCTTTATTGGCGTAAAGCTAGGGAACGTGTAACCTTGTGCCAACTCAATAACTGAAGTTCTGAATTTAAAATTGATTTGGCACTTATCATCAAATTTTGCCTAAAAACTAAAAATAATGCCATAAATTCTTAACAAACTGACAAAAAAGTACCGACACTACCCAAAATCAGAACTTTTTATGTTCTATAGAGAATATATTTAGTTACTTTCAGTAACGGGTGAAACCTTTACAATGATTGTATTTCAGCGAGTTGGCACTAAATTACAGCTTCCCTAGCTTTACCCCGAAACATAGGGTTCGTGTGATGAGGAGCAGCGTTCAAACAATAAGTTTTTAGCCTCGATTCATAAGTTATTCAAATTAAACTCGTGACTTTGTAAACACCTGAGCCTGTTCTAAAACTAACTCAGTGGCGAGTTTAGCCATATCAGGGGGATAACCATATTGTCTCAATAATCTTTTGACCATTACTTTCATTCTCGCTCTCACACTTTCCTTCAAATTCCAATCAATAGAAGCATTTTTCTTGATTTTCTCAGTGAGTGCGATCGCCAAGAGTTTAAGTTCATTAACCCCCATAACATCCACAGCACTCTGATTTTGAGCAAGGGCATCATAAAAAGCTAACTCATAGGGTTCTAACCCCAATTCCTCCCCCCTCCTATCGGCTTGGGTAACATCTTGGGAAATATTCAGTAATTCATCAATAACATCCTTCACCGTAATTACATGGCTGTGATAACGGCGTAATGAATCCTCCAGCATCTGCGTTAATTTGCGACTCTGCACCACATTAACCTTACGACGAGTGCGAATCTCATCCTTAAGTAACTTCTCCAACAATTCTACCGCTAGGTTTTTATGTTCCATGCCCCGTACCTCTGCGATAAACTCATCAGAGATGATAGAAATATCAGGATTTTTAATCCCCGCTTGGTCTAAGATATTAACCACCGTGTCAGATACCAAAGCCTGATCTACCACCTGACGAATAGCAGTCTCAATGTCACGGTTACTTAAACTATCCTCTTGGGGTTCTAACTTATAGACACTGGCTTGGATAGCTTGGAAAAAAGAAATTAACTCCCCCTTAGCTAACGCCTCTGGGTGGGGTACAGCGAGGGAGTAGGCTTTAGATAAGGCGATTACCTCCCTTATAAACCTTTCCTTAATATCAGGGTTACAAACGTAATCCGTGGCTTTGATGAGAATATTTAACTTCTCCCCCGTTTCAGCTTTAAAGTAATGCTCATAATCAAAACCATAGAGTATTTGTTCTACCACTTCTACCTTTGATAGTAGTAACCCTAAAGCCACCTCCTGATCTAAAGTAGGCTGTCCTTTTCCGCCACTTTCAGCATAGAAACTAAGGGCTTTTTTAAGCTCACTAGCCAAGCCCAAATAATCTACCACTAAGCCCCCCTGCTTCTCAAAATAAACACGGTTAATACGGGCGATCGCCTGCATGAGATTATGAGCCTTTAGGGGTTTATCAATATACATAGTATGAAGACAAGGAGCATCAAACCCCGTGAGCCACATATCACAGACAATGACCATTTCCAACTCATCCTCCCCATCCTTGAGCCGTTGGGCGAGAATTTGACGGTCTTTTTTATTGGTATGGTGTTTAACTAACCTTTCCTCATCGGAAGCATTAGCCGTCATTACCACCTTAATTTTACCCTTGGTAAGTTCTTGATTATGCCAATCAGGGAGGAGTTTAATAATTTCCCCATAGAGATTAACCGCAATAGAACGACTCATGGTAACTATCATTGCCTTACCACGGTTAACCTTCTGCCGTTCTTGAAAATGATTAACAATATCCTCAGCAATAACCTGTAACCTTGTGGTAGCTCCCACTAGGGCTTCTAACTGAGTACCTTTAGCCTTAGCTTTTTGGGTACTGCTCAAATCCTCAAACTGTAAATCTTCCTCCAACTCCTCAAGAAGCTGTTTTCCCCAATCATTTAACCCTAAACTAACCAAGCGACTCTCATAATAAATAGGCACTGTTGCCCCATCCCTAACCGCTTGGGCAATATCATATATATCAATGTAGTTACCAAATACTTCTTTAGTGTTTTTATCGGTTTGTTCAATGGGTGTGCCTGTAAAACCGACAAAGGTGGCATGGGGTAAAGCATCCCGAATATAACGGGCAAAGCCATATTTGGTTTGTTTGCCTACCACCTTACCTGTTTCATCTTTTATATCCACTTGTTTAGCCTTGAAACCATATTGGCTACGGTGAGCTTCATCGGCAAGGACAATTACATTGGAGCGGTCTGATAATTGGGGATAGAGGGTTTCACCATCGGTGGGGGCAAATTTCTGGATGGTAGAAAAGACAATGCCCCCCGATGCTACCTGTAATAATTCCTGCACTTTGGTTCTATCTTCGGCTTGTTGGGGTGCTTGGCGTAGTAGCTGACGACAACTGGCGAAGGTATCAAATAACTGGTCGTCTAAGTCGTTACGGTCGGTGAGGACGAGTACGGTAGGATTATTAAGGGTTTTACTTAATACTAATTTACCTGCTAAAAATACCATTGAGAGGGATTTACCGCTCCCTTGGGTATGCCAAATGACACCCCCCCTTCTATCTCCACTATTGTTTAAGCTGATGCTTTCTTTTTGGGTTTGTGGGGGAGTTTCCCCTTGGGCTTCTGGTTGATTGTTTCCTTCACTTATTCTTTGGGTTTGTGAGAGATTTTCTCCCAGAGTTTTAGCCTGATTTTCTGGTTTATTTTGTCCTTGGCTTTCTTGTAGGGTGTTGGTTGGACTTTCTCCGTGGCTGTTGCTTTGAGTGTCTTCTGGGGTTTTTCCTTTAATTCCTCCTTGGGTTTGTTGGGAAGTGCATGAACCCATACCAGAAGCACGAATGATACTTTCTAGGGCTTTGTTAACGGCATAATATTGATGATAGGCGGCGATTTTCTTAGTCTTCTTGATGGTAACTATATTGGTTTTGGAGTCTTGGGTTTGGGTAGCTTCAAATACGGTAAAGTGGCGGATTATATCGAGGAGGGTATTTTTGTTCAGCATTCCCTCGGTTAAGACTTGCAATTGGTTGATGTGGTCTTCTTTTGTTTTACCATCCTTAGTTTTCCATTCCATGAAGCGGTTATAATCGGCAGACAATGAACCTGCTTTGGCGGTGATACCATCGGATATTACTAACAGGGCATTGTAGGTAAATAGGCAGGGTATTTCCCTTTTATAGGTTTGCAGTTGGTTAAAGGCTTTGTAGGTATCGGCTTTAGCATCGGAGGGGTTTTTAAGCTCAATAACTACTAAGGGTAAGCCGTTGATGAAGAGGATAATATCAGGACGGCGGTTATGGTTATCTTCTATGACGGTGAATTGGTTAATGGCTAAAAACTCGTTATTGTCTGGGTTTTGCCAATCAATTAACCATAGTTGTTCTCCTCTGGTTTCCCCTTCTTTTTGATATTCAATGGTGATACCTTCGCTTAAGTATTGGTGGAAGGTTTCGTTATTACTGATTAAGTCGGGGCTGGTTATATTGAGTAATTCTCGGAGGGCTTGTTGTCGGCAGTATGGGGGTATATCGGGGTTAATTCTGCCCAGAACGTTTTCTAGTCGGGTTTGTAGCACTACATCACTAAAACTTTCTCGCTCTTGGTTAATCCCTTCTGGTTGAATATCATAACCGCAGATATAGCTATAACCTAGATTTTGTAAGATGTCTAGGTTAAATAGTTCGATTTCGTCTTCAGTGGTGTATTTCATAGTTTCTTGTATCTTCCTATAATAAAGTTATACCAACACTTTACTTTTGACCATGTTAAAAAAGACTTTTGATGTCAATTTATTGAAAGATGGTTTATCGGAGTTATTATCAGCTATTCAAAATCAAGAAGAAGTAACTTTAATTCGTGATGGTGTACCGTTAGCAAAAGTTTTACCTTTTCCATTTAATGAGGAAAAAGTGACTGGGGATAATAAGTTATTAAAGCCTCGCACTGCTGGTGGTTGGGAAGGACAAATTTGGATGGCGGATGATTTTGATGATGAGTCTCCCGAAATTAACGCTATGTTTTACGGGGAAGATGAATGAAGTTTTTGTTAGATACTCATATTCTTTTATGGTGGTTAGGAAATGAGCCAAAATTATCACCCCAAATAAGAGCGGTTATGAGTAATCCTGAAAATACAATTTTTGTTAGTGCGGCAACGGTATGGGAAATGTCAATAAAAAAGTCTTTGGGGAAGTTGTCTGTGCCTAATAACTTATTAGAAAAGCTGAAGGATAATAATTTTATTGTTTTAGATATTACAGCAGAGCATGGATTAAAGGTAACAGATTTACCATTGCATCATAAAGATCCTTTTGACAGAATGTTAATTGCTCAAGCTATGATTGAAGGCTTAACGATTATCACCGTTGATACTAAGTTTCCTCTCTATGAGATACCTTTACTGACTAACTAATTTTTGATAAAACCATTAGTTGTTTTTCGGTTAACATTTCTAAGGCATAGGCTTTTCCTGTGCGATCTGAAAATTCCACTTCAAATATTCCTGGTTCGTATTCTTCAACTATTGTGCCTACTTGCCCACGATAAAGGTTAATTTCTGGCAAGTCTTCTAATAATGCTACGACATCTAAAAGTTTCATGTTTTTTTTGCTCCTTAAAGTAGATAAAAGGCGACTAAACGGGAAAATTCTCAATAGTTAGATTTAATGCAGATTGAAAAACCCTAGCTTTATGTTGTCCGTCTCAATGATTTATATTTAAAGAATAATCTCTTAATTTATTATCATCAATTAAGCTCATCTCTGGGTTGGCTAGTTTCATTTTCACTCCTTCACTCTTATCTGTCCGCTCATTAGTTTAGGTAGTAAAGCATCACGGGTTTTTGTTAAGGTTTGAATTTGCGAATAATTTAACTCAATTTTTCTAAATATAGGTTTTACTATTTGATGATACTTAGCAATAATTTTCAACTCAGGCATTATTATTTCTATATTCGAGAAAGTTTTTGTGTTTACATTAAATGTCGTTGTTCCTCCACTTCCTAGTAATTGTAAATATTCATATAAGCCTTTAATTTTAAAAAAAAGGTATTCTAAATATTTATTATCATATAAAATTATTGAGTTTATTTGTTGATTAGTATGTGCTTTTTTAGTATTAATAGTAACGGGGCTTGAGTAGCAACCGTACAGAAAACCACGCTAAGGCTAAAGTTCTCTCTCTGTCTAAGTTTCAAGAACCTATTTTTTAGACATGATCACTGTATTAATTAAACTAAGGTCTATTTGGTACAGAAATCTACTACGAGATTTCAAGCGTTTGAGGGTGATAAATTTTAGAGGGTTTAATTGGTACAGTTCTTATCGGGGTTTCTTGTACAAATGCTACTCAAACGCCGATAAATAGGTTTAAGGAAGAAAAAAGACTAAAACTTTTGCTAAGTATAGCTTTGAGCTTCTCACTGCCCCTCATGACACCAACCCTATGTTTCCCCCTACTCGAACCCCATATTTAACTATTCTCTTCAAAAATAAAATAGTAACTAGTAATCGCTCAAGGACCAAAACTAGCTCCTAACATAGCTGAGGGAAGTATTAACCAATATTTTTGTTACCTTATCCCATAACTATCCCATATCAATATAACTACTACTCCCTTCAGTCTCCCTCAAACAAAGATATTTCTGCGTAGTAGTAATAGAAGAATGACCCAAAGACTGCATCAACAAAGATAAATCACAGCCATTTCTTAAACTCTCCGTGGCATGGGAATGTCTTAACCAATGGGCAGATATATCTTCATTGACTCCTACCTTTAAGGCTATCTTTTTAATCATATAAAACACCGTATTACTCCTCAAAGGATGATGGCGCAAAGGAGCGTGAAACACCCAAGGATTATCCCCTTCCCTTATCATTAATAACTCCTCATACATATAATTAGGAACTAATAACTCTCGTTTTTTATTACCCTTACCAATAACCTTTATCTTTACCTCCCCCCCAGGGAGAAAGTAAAAATCATCCCACCGCATCTTTAATAACTCCGACACCCTTAAACCCAGAGCAAATAAAAACTTAATTATCAATCCATCCCTAATGCACCTTGCCCCCTCCACCAGCTTTTTAACATCCTCCACAGTTATTAACTTAGTGCTAATTTGTTCATGCACCACAGGAGGCTTCACCACCACACAAGGACTCATGGCAATATATCCCACCTTTACAGCATAGGTAAATAAAGACTTAATACTATTGAGTTTTTGAGAGATAGTAGCAGGTTTATAACCCTTCATCTCCAACATCGTACGATAATCCTGTATATCCTCCACCCTAGTTTCTTTGAGAGTCAAATTACAAAAAGATAACCACTGCTCATAACTCTTCAAATAACGCTGTCGAGTTATAGCAGAAGGCTTAGAATAAAGCCAACTTAACACCAAATCCTTATCCGTATTGGCTCTGGTGATTGATATGGGTTCATGATCCATAATTTTTACTCATAATAGTAGTGAATAAAAGGGTTTGTTTTATTCAAATATAAAAATATTCTTAAGAATTTATCCCCGTCAGGATACTCTTAATTTTATATCTATTCGTTCAATGGGGTAAAGCTAGGGAAGTTGCAAAATTGACAAAGTAGCTGAAGCTAACTCATAAAAGAGGTTTTAGCTTATTCTATATAGCTCAATATTTACAAAACTTAACATCAGTGTCCAATTCTGCGCTTATCTCGGCTTTACCCCAATCCCAAAAGTCACGAGGTTTAAGGATGGAAATATCTTGAATAGGGGGTTGCGCTTCCTCTTAGAATCCATTCGGTTTTAACCAATGGAGTATCAATAGGCGAATGGAGGAATTAATCATTTGCTAATAACTCTTGTAGTTTATCCTCCGTTAGACCCTTTTCTAAAGCTCTATTTCCAATATTTGCCCTAAATTGTTGGAATTCTTGAAGATTAATTCTTGTAATTCTTTGATAATTTTCTATGGACATAATAACAGCAACATCACGATTTTTTTTCTGTATGGTGATAGGTTCACGCTGTGCTTGATTAATGACATTGCCAAAAGTTTGCTTCGCTTCGGTGGCAGAAATAAATCGCATAACTTAATTTAAGTGTTAGTAATATTGATTATTGTTTATTTTAAAAACTAGCGTCTAACTTGTCTAATAAAGCCAACCCTTGTTGAATATCACCTTTACTTGCCATAACTTGAAAACGATTAAAAGTATCAAATTCAGCAATAGCTTTAGTAGAAAATTCCTCCATTAATTTATTAACACTAATCCCCCTAGTTTGTGCCAACTGTTTCAATCTTTCATGTTTATCATCAGGAAGTCGAATCGTTAAAGTTGCCATTATATTATACCTCTAAAAAATATTCTGGTTGAATAATTTGTAACTGAGGAAACAGTAATTCTGCACCTCGAAAATCTTTAATATTATTAGTTATAATAAACTGAGCATTACCAGCCAAAGCTAATTCTATTAAGTAATTATCAGCTTCATCTTTAAGATTAGGTCGCCATAAATAGTAAATTGAGGTCCAGCGACAAACACTCATAAAGGAAGCTAATAAAATTTCTATTTCAGCTAAATTTAAAGGGAACTTTTTGATAATCTCATCTCTATTAATTAAAGATTCATATTCAGCAAATAAACTATTACCCATTAAAGGTAAATATTTACCCTCTAAACATCCCCTAATAACCCCTCTGGATGCCCCAGATTTACTAATAACAGCACTAATAAAAATATTTGTATCAACTACTATCTTAACAGTCATAAGCAAATGATAGCATATATGCTGTCACTTGTTCCTAACGTTCAACCTGCAATAAGGGGCAGTGAAAAGTGAGTTGCTAACCTATTAAAGTTTCTAATTTTGCCAAAACTTCATCAATGAGTGAGAGCGGGGATTCTTCGACAAAAGTAGTTTGTCTAGCAACACAATCAACTGCTCTAATTTGATCAACTAAAACAACTCCATGGGTTTGCATTTCTGAAGGTAATTTCACTTCAAAAACCCATCCTTTTTGACGACTGGTAATAGGGCAAATTAAAATAATTTTGGAAATTTGATTATAAGCAATAGGTGATAGAACAAGAGCAGGACGATAACCTGATTGTTCGCTACCAGTGCGAGGGTTCAATTCGAGTTTAACAATATCACCACGTTGGGGAATGCGATTATCGATTTTTACCAAACTTCTTCTCCTATGGTGTCACCCCAATCTAATTCATCATGTTGCATTTCAGGAGTAACATTTTTTAATAATTCTTCTAGGGTATATTTTGGTTTGGCAGGGGTAAGAATAATCTTATTGTCTTCAATGGAAATATTTAATAATTCTCCTTCTTGTAACTTAACCTGTTGAGTGATGGCTTGAGGAAGTCTAATACCCAATGAATTTCCCCACATACTTATCTTCTGGGTAATCATATTTTTGCTCCAGACAAAATGTTTATACATTAAATATACTGTAAAGATGATAAGGTTTGAGAGTAACTTTTTGTTTCTTCACTGATAAACGGCGGGTATCTTAGCTTAATTCTCACATCAGTAAAATCAAGGTTTTTTGACATTCACCCCCACTAAACCTTCGCTTTAACGGGGGATTGTCCCATCGCTAGGAGAGTTTCCTCTTTCCACGAGTTCCCTTACCAACCTCTATTGCTAGGGGAAGGCAGAGGGGATTCTCTCCAGAGGCTGTAAATTAACATTACTCAAACTCTTACAATTTCTCCCTAGCAAATTCTGCGACTTTTTCATATTTAGAATTAGTTAATTCCTCTAAAATTTCTTGGGTGACATTAGGATGTTTGATAATTCCTTTTAAAAGGGAGATGGTATCACCTTCTTCTAATGATTCCATTTCCTCGTCTATGGCTTCTTCATAACGCTCATAACAATCATAATTACTTAAATCATTACCACAGCAAAAATCAAGAATAAATGATAAGGATTCCTCGCTTAAATTAAGATTTTCTAAAGCCTTCTCAAGATTAAACTTAGAGTAAGTCACTTCACTGAAGCCTTCTAAAATCATCGCATCTAATAGTTCCGTATCAACTAATTGACGTAAAATATACTCAAAATCTTGATAGGCATTGACACGCTCATCAACTTCATCATCGGTATATTGTAATAAAACTGTAGTCGCAAAGTCCTTATTGATAGTTTTATCATCATCTATGCCATCAAAAACCTCATAAAAATAAAAAGCATCACCTATGATGACATAAGTCTTGGGAATAACATCAACAATCAAATACTCTGCTTCATTACAACTTTCATTAAGTTTGGGTGCTTTGTAAGTTCGTTTCCAGAGTTTTAGTAATCCTTTCAGAGTGTAGGAAGGAGAACAAGCGGATATTTGATCAAGATCATAGTCATAAAGGCTGGTATAGTCTCCCTCTACTAAATCATAAGCTATTTGCTCATGAAATTTGATTGCTTCTTGATCATCTAATAAGTCAATAAGTTGATACAAATAATCAGGAAATTTAATAACCTCATCCTCTATTTCTGGATTATATTCTAAGTTATTGGCTTTTTTTTGAGCGTTAAGTTGTTGACAATAGGCAATACATTTTTCCTCGTCTCCGTCTTCTTGTGCTTGTATATAGGCTTTTGAACGTTCAATGGCTTTTTCGGCTGTAATCATGATATTTTGTCAATAGTTTGGTTAGTATATTTATGCAGTATTGATTTAGTTATTTGTTGAAAAATTAGTTAAACATTTTCATCGATGCCGAAATGTTTATATAATTTCTCCCGTGTTTCCTGATGACGTAAACGACAACAGGTATGCTGAATCGCAAACATTCCTTTTTCCCAATAGGCTTCATTTTTCGGTAATGTTTTTAGCCATTTTACTTTGACAAAATATTCGCACAAATCCAAATCATCAAACTCATGATCTATGTTTTTTGATTTGAGGGGGGCTTCCCAAATAGGTACTTTTTCCCCATTAATTTCTATGGCAAAATCTTTGACGGGGACAACGGTTTTTTCGACAATTCCCACACCTACATAACCACTACCACAATAATTAACAAAGATTCGATCCCCTTCAGATAAATTTTTGAGAGTTTGACTATACCATTTACCATCACCACCAGAGATAAAACCGTATTCTTGCCAATCTTCCCAAATGCGATCGCCCTCGCTAAAATTAACATAAAAATCTGGACTTTCTATTAAGTCTTTCTTTTTCGTTTTTGTTTTTTTTTGTTCAGATGTAGGAATAATTGATTGTTCTAAATTCCAAAGATTGAGCAACATTTCTAAATATTCTTGTTGATTATATTCAACTATTTGCTCATTCCATTTATTTTGATAAATTAGTTGCGTTGTAAGAGGGAAAATTGTAACTTTCCCCGTATCTTCTTTTTCTTTTTTTTTCTTGTCTTTATATAAATCTTTTTTTTCCTCATCATCATTTTCTTTGAGTCCGAAATACTTAGTTTTTTTCACTTTAAAATCATAATTTTGAGCTTCGGAATTTTTCTTACGAGAAAGTAAAACTAAATTACCCAAACGATGTACCCAGTTTTCCCTTGCTTCATCTTGCCAAATTTGACACCATTCACTATCAGGTTTCGGATTTTGCGGTAAAACGTGTTCAATGGTAACTACCTTTTCATCAAAACTAGGGCTTAAACCGCCTTCGGCAAGAGCAGAATCTAATCTTTTTAACACATATAAACGGCTACGGGTTTGTAGATATAAATCACCATCAAGAATCTGAATAATTTGATTTTGTTCTTCCCCAGACAATAATTCTTTAGTAAGTGCGATCGCCTTTTCTGCCCCTTCATCAATAGCATCTAAAACCTTTGCATATCTTCTACCTCTTTCATTAATGTCTGCCCGAAGAATCATTAAACCTGCCGCTAATCTTTCTAAATTAACGAAGAAATTTTTGATCTCAAATGTGTTGTTATGATGTTTAACTAAAAAATAAATTGCAGGGGGTAACCAATCAGAATTATCTATCAAATTTAACCATCCAAAAAGGCGATTAACTTGTTTTTCTTCTTCTTCATTATCACAACTAAACCTTTGATCTCTAATAACTTCAAATTTATCAGAACAAGGTTTTAAAACTTTATCAATAAACTCAGTAGGATTTTCTTGGGGTTTAATTCTTTTACGATATTCCGTTAATAAACCGAGTTTTTGTTTTTCCCTTAATTTAATGCGATGAATATGGGAGAATAAGCCTTCAAAATCTTTTCTGCCTAAATCGCTCTCTTCTTTATCCCAAATTTGAGTATATTTTTCTTTGTTGTTTTTTCCTTCAATATTTCCAATAATCTCTGATTTTAAAACATCATTTAACTGTAAATCTAAACCACGACTATTAATTGTGGAAAAAATACGATATGCTGTTTCAAAAGAATCAGTAGAAACTACCACTAAATAACATTTATTTAAAAGATTTATATATAAGTGTAATATCCATTGTTCTATTGATAAATTATCAGGACATCTTTCTTTTAATTCTTTAATTAAAATAATAGTATTATCTCTCAATAGTTTTTCACTATCCGTTTGTAAACCAGCATCTTTTGTTAATAATTCTTCTAACTTTTTATCATCACGAATATACTTTGCAAAAAAATCATTATCCTGAGATCTCAACTGTAAACCATATTCTATTATTGCTCCAGTAATATCTTCTCCTTCCAATAACTGACTAATTTTAGAGCGAGTTTTATGATTTTCAGGCAGTAAATGACGAAAAACCGACAATAAAAGAGTTAAAGTGGTTAAACGTTGTTGACCATCAATTACTTCTGCATTGGGTTTACCATCTTCTTTAATTAAGATAATACTACCGAAAAAATAATCAGGATGATCTTGGTCTAGTGGGTAAGGGAAAGCATCAATTAAATCATCAATTAATTCTAAAACTTGATCTTTTGTCCACGCATAAGGGCGCTGATAAGATGGAATCGTAAACTGATAATTAGTTAAATTAAAAATTTTGTTGAGTTGTTCTTCTGTTGCTTTGATAGTCATATTTTTATGTATTAATAATTAAGATATTAGAATTATTCACTGATTATTTTTTTATTGATAATGCTCAGTACAGGACAAAAAAACAAGGAAAGGGGTTGCAATAAAAGAAGGTAGGAGGTTTGATAGAAATTAACAAAAAATCAAACAAATCCTCCTATGAATCAGGTTAACTTACTTCGTGATAGTTTGAAAAAACATTTACCATGGCACTGTTTCTTTATGGACGATTACGGCGTTTTTGATAATTTTGATATTGGGCATTTTTACGCATAGATTGACGATTACCTTCTTCCAAATCTTGCAATAAATTATCCATTTCAGCCATTTCAGGTGCCATCATCTCAAGGGATATACCAGAGTACATTATCTCTTGCTTTGCCATCTGTAAACGTTGTCTTGAGCCTTCCATATCACCGCTATCAAGACTTTTTATAGCCTCCTCCTTAGCTCGACTAGCCATTAACTGAGCAACTTTTGCCTTTACTTCTTCGTTAAAAGGATAGTTATTCAACTGGGTAGAATTAACCACAGGTAACTCTAACTGGTGGTGAAATACCTTTCTTGATTGGGTTTCATTATCATCATAGGCAAGACGTAATTTAAGCAGAGGCACTGATTTGGACATGGCAGGGATTTTTAATCGTAACACTACATCAATATGGTTTCCTGCTATTAAATTGGGTAATTTATAACGACCAAATTCTGTTTTCTCAAAATCATTAAATACATCTACCAATTCCACAGAAGAAAGGGCTTTAATTCCTAAACTCACCTTTTGCCCGATGGTTGCCATAATGCCCTGTAATTCAGCACTAAAGATACTTGGTAACTGGTCTGGGTTTTGGATATAGTAATAGTTACCATCCCCAGAAAGAGCCATTCCCTGCATCAAATCCTCATTAAAATCATCACCGATACCCATGGTTGTGGTGCTAACTCCCCGTTGACTTAAGCCATGAACGCTATTACCAATAACATCAGGATTAGTTTCCCCTATATTGGCTAAACCATCGGATAACAAGATAACTCGATTCAAATACTCAGGTTGTAGATGTTGACTAACTTGGGTTGCACCCTCTAACCAACCATCATATAAAGCTGTCATACCATCAGGCTGGATTTTTTCGATGCGCTTGATGATATTAGATTTATCCGTAACTATCTGGGAGGGGATAATTACTTCTACTTCATCATCATAGATAGTAACGCTGAGGCGATCGCCCTGTACTGTTTCAACATCGCCCTTAGACAACTGCTGTACAGCATAAATGGCAGCTTGACGGGCATACTCCATTTTATCACCGTGCATCGACCCAGAGCGATCTATTACCAATCCTAAATTAAGGGGAGGACGTTGTTGATTCGTTTTAATTTCAGGCACTGTTATCCTGACAACCACATCAAGATTCGTAACCTTATCAGAAGAAATAGCATCCCTTAAACAAATGAATTGCACTTGGGGCTTAACATTGCTCATAATTACCTCTTTTTAAACCATTTACTTAAAATATTGCTTAAATGTTCCATCAAGGATTCCTTTTCCTTGATACTATTGGGATAAAGAAAATCATCACGAATATGTAACTCTAAACCATCCACAACCTTTAAACGAGTCCAATTTTCCCCTTCCGATATATCAGACTCCTCTCCCATCAAAGGAGCGTTATGGGAAGTAGAATTATCCAATGCAGACATAGTACGCTCGTTCTGATTAGAAGGTCTAAATTGGAGGGTAGTAGAGGGTTTGTTTTTCTTTAAATCCGCTAGAAAATCCAATGCAGAGTTGCGAGAACTTGCATTATCACTTACGGTGGGATGAGCTGTAGTAATATTGATTTGCACACCCCCAACTAATAAACTTTTTAACTCCTCATTAGTTTTCGAGGTTAATAAATCGTTAATGGCTGATGTGCCGATACCGTCACTCAATAAACGTTTGATTAACAGTAGCTGTAATAGATGACGATAGTTATAAAAAGCATAACGACTTTGGCGCATGGGTTCATCCATTAATTTTTGACTGGTATAACTACGCACCAGACGGGTGTTAATTTCTTCTTTTACTTTGGTATTACCTTTTATCTCAGGGAAATAGTCGGGTAATAATTGATTTGCTACCTCCACAAATTCATCGATTAGCCATTCTTGATGGCTGTTTTCTAGGCTTTTTAAATCCATATTCTTAATATATCTATTTATTTCTAAAATGTCAATACCATTTTATATTGTAACTGAATCTCTGGTTAATAGAGGTAAAACTAGGGAAAGTTTAACCTTGTACCAACTCAATAACTTAAGTTCCGAGTTTAAAACAATAAACGAGAGAGGGTGGGAGAGATGTTACCTTTTTTTCACCCTTTCTCAAAAACGTGCTAAACCTTATCTAAAATTTATGTTAAAAAGAGGGTGTAACCTATATATATATCAATAGTTACAAAAGTTAATAATATATTTTTATACTTATTAATCGAACTCCCACACACGATACCCCATATACATTTAAGGCGTGTTTTGTCATAAAAAAGCAGTAATCCTTAGCACGAATTATCAAAAAATACTCCGTAACCTATAACGCTCTCATGGGGGTGGAGCGAACGTTGCTTGTTTTATGCCCATCACCCATGGTGATGAAACACGAGAATTATATGATACTAACCCTTTAACCTTGATCTGGTGGTGCAAAAACTACACATCCGTACGCTCCCGATATAGAATAAGCTAAAATTTATACTATTAGTTAGTTTCAGCTATTTTGCCAATTTAGCACCTTTCTTAGGTTTAAGCCTTATTTATAGGTTGAATCGTGCTCCAAATGTAAACTGAGTACCCTCAGATAGTTCCCATCCCTTAAAGCGGTAGCCCGATACTTTTTATTAACTGATGTTACGCACGGGAGTGATAGAAGGGATATGATGAGAAAATGAACAAACAACTGATGGAACTCTATAGCGATTATTTAATCAGTTCTTTCAATGAAGTGACAGCCACGGGTTTATCTTCAGCATTGAAAGGAAATATTAGTCATGATAAAGTAACAAGGTTTCTATCAGAATCGGATTTTGATTCCAAGCAACTCTGGCAATTAGTAAAGCCAGTAATACGGAGAGAAGAGGAAGAAGACGGGGTACTGATATTCGATGACACCATAGAAGAAAAACCTCATACAAAGGAAAGTGAGTTAATTTGTTGGCATCATGACCATAGTAAAAATAGGTCAGTCAAAGGGATAAATATACTTAATTGTGTTTATGGGACAAACCAGAACACCATACCAGTAGCTTTTGAGGTGATAAAGAAACCCATAGAGTTTTGTGAAATTAAAACAAAAAAGAAAAAACGAAGGGGAATGATCACAAAAAATGAATTATTGAGAAAACAATTAATAATTTGTCAAAAAAATGAGCTGAAGTATAAATATGTATTGACAGATAGTTGGTTTGCGGCAAAAGAAAATATGGATTTTATCCGAATAACATTGGGTAAACATTTCATCATGGCATTGAAAAGTAATCGAACGGTAGCCATCAGTGAACAAAAGAAAAAACAGGGTCATTTTATCAGAATTGATGAACTGGAATGGTCAGAAAAGAATCTCAAGTTAGTGTGGTTAAAAGGAGTAGAATTTCCCATACTACTTCATCGACAAATCTTTACAAACAAGGATGATAGCACAGGGATTCTTTATCTAGCCTGTAGTAATTTAGACTGTAATGAAACTGAAATAGAAACAATCTACCAAAAACGGTGGAAAGTGGAAGTTTTTCACAAAACCTTAAAATCTAATACAGGTTTGGCAAATTCACCGACAAAATGTGTTCGCACTCAGTGTAACCATATTTTCATGTCAATATATGCAGCATTTCAATTGGAATGCTTAAAAATTAAACATAAAATGAATCATTTTGCCCTGAGGAGTCGTATCTACATTAAAGCTCTTCAAGAAGCCATGAATGAACTACAACTACTCAAGGTTGCGTAACATCAGTTACTCAGATAAAATAAATCTCTTTGAAAAACAGGACAGTTTAAATCAAGCAATATATTAGCCATTCAATAAATCTTAAAAAACTCCCTTAATTATTACCATCATTAATATTAAGATTTTTAATTAGTCATGATTATCATTAACATGAAATTTAGATGATAAAGAGTTTTCTAACTCCGTCAAATCAGTATGAGAGGGCTTATTCTTACTAGCCCAATCTAAAGCCTCATCAAGTTTGGTAGCATTATCTTTTTCTAATAACCATTGTTCATTATGGGGGATAAATTTACCGATTTTAATAGTCCAAACACCATATTCAGAGTTATCAATTAAGACGCTTTGACCTGCAAACTCTTTTCCCAAGGAAATTTGTCCATTACTACCGATTGTTTTAATTTGTGCCATAGGAATATACTATCTTTGTGCCTTATTATTTTCATAATAACAGCTTTATAGGTCTGAGGAGATGAAGTAAACAACCCTATGCTTGGAAGTTTTAGTAACCCTCAAGCAATAGTAAAAGCTCACAATTAATGCCAAATTCTGAACTGAGAATAAACTAATAACTATCATCGATCTCAGTGATTCTCAGTAAATAGACATACCATTTCAACAGGATCTGGTATGAGAACCTCAAGGCTGAGTATAGATCGATAGATCGTCCTCACTAAAACAATCACGACTTGAAGAATCTTGCCTTGCCTATCGGCTGAAGATAGGGATTCTAACAAGAAATTACCTAAATGTTAGCAGAAAGCCCTCATCATAAACTCAAAAACTTAATTGTTTTGGTGACGGGATGAATGCTAACCAGCAAAAAAAACATCCACAGGATTCCACACAAAATATAATCCTTGTGTTAAGATAAATCTTATGGCAATTAAACCACCATAAAATAATGTTAGTAATAGAAGCTAAGTTATATGGCAACCAACCTCAATACCAAAAATTAGACGAAATGATTCGCACAGCTAGTTTTGTGCGTAATTCTTGTCTTCGTTATTGGATGGATAACGAAAAGGTTGGGCAGTATGATTTATCAAGACTCTGCAAAGAATTAGCTAATGATTTTGAATGGGCGAAGAAACTTAATTCTATGGCTCGTCAGGCTAGTGCTGAGAGAGCTTGGGCTTCTATAAAACGTTTCTATGACAACTGTAAAAATCCATCTATTAAGAAAAAAGGCTTTCCTAAGTTTAAAAAAGGAAGGTCGGTTGAGTACAAGACTTCTGGCTGGCAATTATCAGAGGATAGAAAATCTATTAATTTTCGGGATGGTTTTAAGGCAGGATGGTTTAAGATGCGTGGTGGTTTTGATCTGAACTATTATCAACTCACTCAAATTAAACGAGTAAGAGTTATTCGTAGAGCAGATGGGTATTATGTTCAATTCTGTATCGACCAAGAAAGACAAGAAAATATTGAACCGTCAGGAAATGCTATTGGTTTAGATGTTGGCTTATCTCATTTTTATACTGATTCAAATGGCAATAAAATAGATAACCCTAGACATCTAAGAAGGTCAGAAAAACAACTAAAAAGACTCCAAAGACAAGTCAGCAAGAAGAAAAAAGGCAGTAACTCTCGCAAAAAGGCGATTAAGAGGTTAGGTAGAAAACATTTAAAAATTTCAAGGCAACGTAAAGACTGGCTAGTCAAATTAGCTCGGTGCGTAGTCCAAAATAACGATTTGGTAGCCTATGAAAAATTAACTGTTAAAAATATGGTCAAAAACCATTGTTTAGCTAAGAGTATTAATGATGCTTCTTGGAGAACTTTTTTTGATTGGCTAGAATACTACGGTAAAGTCATGGGCAAAATTGTTTATGGTGTTGCTCCACAATATACCAGTCAAGAATGTCCTAACTGTAAAGTAATAGTCAAGAAAACTCTATCTCAAAGAACCCATATTTGTGAATGTGGTTGTGTAATGGATAGAGATGAAGCAGGGGCAATCAATATTTTAGCAAAAGCATTAAGAGAATTAAGTAGGGGTGGGCAATCCCAAACTTCCAGTCTTGAACTGGTAAACGCTAATGGACACATCAACCTCTGTCAGTTAAGCGAGAGTTTAGCTGATAAGTTGGGTGGTTGAAGTTAGAATCCCCCGTCACAGCGTCAGCTTGACGGTGGGAGAATGTCAATTCCCCGGTAAAAACTAAAGACTAATTTTAGATCAGTAACCAAATAAGTACAGAAATGGTAATATCAGAATAAAAATACTTCCTAAATGTCATGGATGCAATAACTTATACTCAAGCTCGAAAAAACTTTAGTCGTGTGATGAATCAGGTTTGTGAGGATCATGTGCCAATTATTATTACTCGTCAATCAGAAAAACCTGTAGTTATGATCTCCCTCGAGGATTATAGTGCCATGGAAGAGACATTATATTTATTACGCAGTCCAAAAAATGCACAACGACTCTACAAGGCATTAGGAGAATTGAAACAAGGAAAATATCAAAGTCATGAGTTAATTGAAGAGGAATAAGTTTAGTGAAAATTTCCTTTTTAGAAGATGCTTGGCATGATTATTTATATTGGCAGACTCAGGATAAAAAAACTCTAAAAAGAATTAATCAAATTATTAAAGATATACAAAGAAATCCCTTTGATGGTATTGGTAAACCTGAACCATTAAAATTTGATTTAAGTGGATTATGGTCACGACGTATTAATCAAGAACATCGTTTAATTTATCAGGTATTAGATGATGAAATTATTATTATTCAATGTCGTTATCACTATTAGCGTTTTGTAAAAGGAATGAAAAAGTTGTTCCCCTACTCTTTGTACGTCTTCTAAATTCTCGATTTGGGGATTAGCTATCTGATGATGTCAAAAGAGGACACCCGATAAACTTTTCCCAACTAATTGGCTATTTAGATTATCGCCAATTCAAAAAGATGAAAATACAATAATGCGAAAATACAAATTCTTAAAGTTTCAAATTGTTAAATTTTTATATTTTTAAGTTACAATCAAGGTAAATTAGTAAAAAGCTAATAACAAACAAACGCTA
>CP024914.1 GCA_002813895.1 Cyanobacterium sp. HL-69
ATGACCAGTATTATTGCTTTATTTAACCAAGCGGGAGGGGTGGGCAAGACCACTATTACCTATAATCTTGGCTATCATCTCTCTCTTTTAAACCATCGTGTTTTACTCATTGATTTAGATCCTCAATCCTCATTAACGACTTTCATGGGTATTGAACCCGAAAATCTCGAGAAAACACCCTTTGATGCACTCATCAATGAAGAACCATTATTTATCCTCCATGATATTCATGGACTTGATTTAGCACCTACTAATATTACTTTATCAGTTGCTGAGGTACAGCTAGTCAACCTAGATTTTAGAGAAGTGAGATTAAAAGAAGCTATTGCCCCTCTCACGGACTATGATTTTATTTTGATTGATTGTCCCCCTAGCTTAGGATTATTAAGCTATGGTGCATTGGTGGCATCAACCCATGTATTAATTCCCATTGAAACTCACTTCAAAGCATTTCAGGGTACTAACTTACTGTTAGAAACCATTGCGAAGGTAAAAAAACGTGGTAACAGAGGACTACAGATAGGAGGATTTATCCCTTCCCGTTATAGTAAGGCTAATTCTCAAGATAAAAGAACCCTTCAGGCAATCACAGATGAGTTTGGAAAGGTGTCCACCGTTTATCCAGCGATTCCTCGTTTAACTGCTTTTGCGGATGCTTCTGAAGATGGACTTCCCCTTATGCTCTATGACCCCAAGTCTCCTGCTGTAAAAATATATAATGAACTTGCCCTTAGTATTGCCAAACTAACTCATGCCTAGAAAATCAGATAAGCCTTATCGTGCCCAAGCAAATCTCTCTGTTTTATTCGGGGATGAATCGTCTTCTGGTGAGACTATTAACATTAGCCAAATTATTTTACCTTCTTCACAGCCTAGAAAATACTTCGACCCTGAGAAGTTGGAACAATTAGCGTCTTCTATAAAAGCGCACGGTGTAATTGAACCTCTGCTGGTGCGTCCATTGGGAAACAAGTATGAGTTAGTGGCGGGGGAGAGGCGGTATCGTGCTTGTCAGATGGCAGAAATTAATGATATTCCTGTCACTATCAAAGAGTTATCTGATGAATCTGCTTTTGAGTTAGCCCTTGTTGAAAACTTGCAAAGAGAAGATTTAAATCCTGTAGAAGAAACTGAGGGGGTGTTATTTCTTCTTGCTCAGAAACTTACAATGTCAGTGGAATCAGTGGTTAACCTGCTCTATAAGATAAATAATGAGAGTAAAAAAGAATTTAACCATAACGTTATGGTTAACTCAGAAATTGAGGTGATTGAATCGGTTTTTAAAGACTTAGGGCGCGGTCGTTGGCAATCGTTTGTGGTTAATCGTCTTCCTTTACTCAAGCTACCAGAAGATATATTAACGGTACTAAGAGAGGGAAAAATTGCTTATACAAAGGCGATCGCCCTTAGTAAAATAAAAGACGATACCGCTAGACAAGAATTACTCAAGAAGGTAATTGAGAATAATTTATCCCTATCTCAGATTAAGGAACAGGTAAAGTTATGTAATAGCAACCAACGAGATAATGAGTCTCCCCAATTGAGAGTTAAGGAAATCACTAAATCTATTAACAAAGCAAAACTATGGGAAAAAGAACCCAAGAAATGGCAAAAGGTAGAAAAACTCTTAGCTAAGATTGAAGAATTAATCTCTCCTTGAGAATTAACACCAACGCAAAGGAAGAAAAAGAAGAGAAAAAAATACACCTTAAAAATAAGGTTCTTGCAGGAAAACGAAAAAAGCGACCAAAAATTAACTCTCCCAAAACTATTTCTTCACCTGAGTTCGGGATAAGCTCAAAGCTTTATTTTTTCCTAAAAAACCCCAATAGCTTCGTAGGGGTTCGTAGAAATAACAATAAAATGACCTTAACCCGAATGGACTTTAAGTGCCAGGGGATGTTGTTGATTAGGTTCTCTCCTCACCAAAAACTGCTGTTCTATCAATCTGATCATGACAATATGATAATCGTGACCAGTGATTTAAACCTTGGATGTCAAAACATCAAATAAATAAGGAAATATCAACATGAAAAAATACTTATCTGAGAGGGTGCATAAATGCGAAAAATGTGGTTTCACTATGAATCGAGATACTGCTTGCCGTAATGGTCATAGAAAACTACATCAGGGGTATGGAACGTACCTCTTTAGACGCAGAGTCGTCAAGCTCTACCGAATGCGGAAGTATGAGGCAACTTGGGGCGAAAAAGCAGATGTCTGCAAAGAAGCGTCAGAAACGCATTTTCGCTACGCTAAGAAATGCGTAGTTCATTAGAAAATAATTATGATTCGATTTATAAATTCTGCCATGCGTTATCCTCTTCTTCTGTTAACCAATCTTTTGCTAATAATGATTCACTTAATAAAGTAGTGTCTGATATACTTCCAGTCATTTTTTTTAACGTATCAGAACCATTGGCAAGTTGTTCTTTACTTTCTATACTTATCATAATCATTTGTGCGATCTCTTCTAGCTGTGCTTCTGATAACTCTGATAGCTTATTAATTACTTTTTCTAGTTGCTTAATCATGGTCTTACTCAATGGGAAAACTAAGTATGTTTCATCAATTATAGTCATTAACTTAATGGCATTATTCGTTAGGGAGAATATAACGCAGAGGGGTCTAGGCAGATCTTGAAAATTGATGAGTATTAGATTCCCTTTAGTGTAAAGGTTGTTATTTATCTTGCACTCTTGTGACAGCTTCGCTAGTTTTACCCCAATTATCAACCAGAGGATAACAGAGAAGAAAACTTGGTTTGCCTTTGTACCGCTTGTCATTTGAGTTACCATACCCGCAAACGTGGGAATATCAGCATCGGTCAGTTATCCCTAGATTTAGACTTTTAGATTATTTGGTGATAGCTTACAGCCCTTACCTATGCTTACCTCAAATGTGTGAGAAAATATACACTCTATCAATTACAGCCAGTGCCATTAACTCATGAGAGAAGAAGTAACGCTTATATATTACATCTCGCCTACCAGTAAAATTCACTCTAACCAATGCCGTCACTTCAAGGCGGATACTGACGGGTGGCAAAAGATGGATTCATACTCGGATGCCCTAGCTACTGGTGCTAAACCTTGTAAGATTTGTTGTCCTAAAACCTCGCCAATAAACATTGATGAGTTAGAAAATAAAGCTGATTTATCAGCAAAAGAAGTCAAGCAGACTACCACAGAAGATAAGCAGGAAACTACGAGTAATCCCCCTGCTAAACCAGAGGAAACGTTAGATAATTCAGATACCATAACCCCTAAGCAACAGGATTTATTTGCACAGTTAAGCACAGACAAGCAACCAGAATTCTCTGAACTCACCAAGGAGGACGGTAAAACAAGCGAACAATCAGAATCTTCCACCAAAGAGGATGATAAAACATCTGAGGTTAAGGATAAGAAAACCAAGTCAAAGAAAAAGAAGAAAGATAAAAAACCCCCTGCTAAAAAGTATAAAATCCTTGCAGGTAATGGATGTCATCAGGCGATCTCAGAGGTGCAAGGTATCTTAGTACCCCCCATTGATGATGAAAGTAGCTACGAGTTGATATTACCCGATGGTTTAGCTCTTGAAGCCACTTTTACCCGTCCTTATCTTGAGTCGTTAGTTCTTAAGCAACCTGATATTTTAGGGGTGCATTGGTTTCGGGGTTATCCCAAAATGCAAGATAATAAATTAGTCGCCTTTCAGATTGTGGGATGGGATGGCAATATGCCCACTAATGAGCAAGGTTGGGAAAGATGGGAATTTATTGGACTTTGGGCATTACAAAAAAATCTCACAGTTCAACGTTCCATCGCAGACCGAACGGTTAGAAAAGAAGCTAGAAAAACAGGATTTATTACAGAATTTAAGTTTACTTTTAGCAATACCGAGGATTGGGTTAAACAAAAGAAACTGTGGATTGGTTACGTTTATAAACTACTGTGTCGCAGGGAAGGGGATACTCTCAAAATACAAAAGGTAATCCCCTATGCTTGTCCTAGGAAAAAACCAATACCGAAACCTCAGCTTGTCAAGAAAAAAGCTTCACAGAAAGCAACTAAACCAACACAACACTCCCAGACTCATAGCGAACCACAAGTAGAAAAAGAGAATTAAATCATTTTCCTCTTTGTAACGCTATCTATATAATCTCATCAAAAAAATTATGCCAGAAATGCAACAGATGAGAGACTTTAATTGAACGCTCGGACTATCCCTGTATCCGTTATCCTCAAACGACTTGATTAAATCCGTGCTAAGGGTTACTGCATTTTCATGTTAAAACTTTATCAAAACTATGCAGAACAAGATGTCTGGAGATTAACTAACTCTTATCCTCAATAAATGACTAACCCTCAAATCTATTGCCCTATATACTTTTAAAGCTATTCTTAACATGAATTTTAAATAACCCTTAGCACGTTTTGAGAAAACACCCAACCCATAACGCTCTCGTTGAAGCCATAACGAATGTAGCCATAACGCTTCTGTGAGGGAAGAGCCGTTTCGTTGCTTTGTCTTTTAACGCCACCAATGGTGGCAGGACAAAGGTTGAATAATAACAATTAAGGAACAGCCTGTAGAGTGGCTAAAAGAGCAAATCGCCTACACGTCTCTTGCATCAACCGAGTTCTAACCAACAAACTTAGTAACAAGCAAATACTCAGAAATCATAATACAGACTAAGGATTAAGAAAACGATCGCCCCGGCATCATACAATCATTTTCCTAATTAACTTTCTCATGGTTGATAAAGTGATGGATACACTCACTAGAGTTTGTGACAATTGCTAGTGTAACCTCTTTATTTTTACTCCTTAAAATCCTAAACCTTTAAACTTTGGCGATGAATCATCATCTTTTTTCTTCTCATTGACTTCCTCATCTACATTTGAGAATGAAGATAGCAAATCTGAAAGGTCAAATCCTAAGTCAACCTGATTCGTTATTAGTCCTATCTGAGAACTTAAAGCACCTACTGATTGCCATGCCGATTCTTCTAAATCAAACGAATCTGATAATCCGATATTATCTTCATCTTGTAGATTATTAAGAGCAATAGGCAACCAATGATTTCTTAAAGTGTCCAATATAACTTCCGTTATAGTTTTTCCTTTTCTTTTTGAATAACTTTTTAAAAACTCCATCAATACTTTATCGTTTGAATCTGGAGAATAGTAAAGTTTGAATGCTAATTTTGACATAATCTCCCCATTATTTTCATCTTACTAACTAAAAAGTTCAACATCAGCCTTAACTGTTGTTGTTTTTTATAATCAGCCTTGAAGTAATTTTGTTCTACTTTTACAATATACCCTACTAAGGGTCTGTTAAGGGTTTAAAAAATGGGTTTTTTTACCCTTTTTCACTGTCTTTTTTACAAAAAGGCATCCCTTATTAAGGGTCTATTAAGGGTCATTTTCTGATTTTAACCCATTTTCAATCATCAAAATTCTCCATTTCTCCACACAATCGCTACACCCACGAGGACTCGTTTAAACAAGCCATTTTTGCAAATTGTTAACTTTTTAATCCAATTTTCATTGGTAGGCAATAAAATAGGGTTATTTGTTGTGGATTTAGCCAAAAAATGACGTTTTGAGGGAAAAAACTTGCCTAGAAAAATTATTTGTTCAGTTTACCTTAATGAAGATGAAAAGGAAAAAGCAAATGCCCTTAGTGAAGAAAGAGGGATAACCCTATCAGATTTATTTAAGTCAGTATTGTATAGAAAGATTCCCAAGACACCAAGCCAAGTAAAAGTGAAAGCAATCTTAAAGTTAGGAGAGGTGAGGAATCAGATTGAAGAATTGATGGAATATATACCATTGGAGCAACAAAAGAAGTTTAAAGATTTTTCAAAAGTGTTAGAAGAAGTAGAGGAAGAAATTGAACTATGCCCGTAGCAAAGCAAATAAAAGGAAGTGACTTCTACCGATGTATATCGTACTTACTTGATAGGGAAGAAAAAGAAATCATAGAAAGTAACCTGTCAGGTAAAACAGCGATCGCCCTTAGTAAAAGATTTGAATTATGTTGTCAGTTAAATGGGAGGATGAGAAAACCTGTATATCACGCCACAATCTCATTTAACCCGAATGAAGGTGAGTTGGATAATAGAAAGTTAAGGGCAATCTCCTATGATTATTTATATGGCATGGGCTTTGGGGAAGAAGAACCTGATTTAGATAAGTTGGAGAAGGAGAAAAGGAAGGGTGAAGGGCGAATGTTTGGTAGGGAATCCCTTGCTGTACCTTATGTGGTAGTGAAACATGATGATACGGAACATCAGCATATCCATATTGTGGCAGGTAGAGTAAGACATGACGGAAGCTGTGTGTCTAGTTATTGGGATTACCGTAAGTCTGAAAGGGTATTGAGGATGTTGGAAAACTACCATGGATTATCAAGCCCTGAAGGCACGGAAGTATTACAAGAGTTGAGAGATATTTTAGATAGGAGTAAGGAGCAATGTAAGGATTTTCAAGAATTAGATTTAGCCCTAAACCAAGAGGGAGTCAAAGTTTACAAGAAGAAGAGCGGTATTGTTTATGGTTACAAAAATAGTCACTATAAGGGTAATACTTTAGGAGCGAAATATACTCTACAGGGGATGAGTAAGGTGTTGGATATAAAAGGGTTAGAGGACTATCAAACCACTACTCCTAGTTTTGAATTTGATGATGAGTTTATCAAGAGGTTAGAGCAGTATAGGAATACCATGGAACAACTACTCAAAAATCAGGATACTGAGAGTTATAAGGGTGATTATTATGCCATTGAAAGGAGTAAGAAAAGTTTGGTGGTGAGTAAGGTTGATAATTCTGATGAGATGATTAAGTGGATTAAACCTGCACCTAATAAGCCATGGATTCTTAATAACTTTAGGTTTACAAGGGATACCTATGATGATTTTGAGGAGAAGACAATAGGAGTAAAAAACACCCTTGAGGTGCAGGAGAAAGAGAGGATTAAACAACTCGAAGCCGTTGAAAAACAGCAGGAGATTCAAAAGAAATTAATGGAGCAGATACCCTCGTCACAATCAGCTTCGGGAACTATCACTACTAACTCAGGAACTAACAGAAGGAGACGAGGCAGATAACCAGTGCATCTTAACACCAGAAGGAGAAGGAGGAGGTAACGAGCGCACCTTTGAAGAATATTTTTTATAGAGGTAAAAATGCAGAGAGCTGAAACCATTGCAGAACAGTTATTTTGGACATAGATTACCCCAGTCAAAGCAACCCTCGATTTAAATGGAAATGAGTAGATTTTCAAAAGGATAGGTTTGCTTCCAACGATACGTGTTAAAGTCTCGTTGATCTACTGAAAAAATACGTCCGTGTCCCAAATGTTCTGCTAACACAACAAGGGAAGCATCTGCTAAGTCCATTGGGAGATTTTGATATTGTTTCATCAATTGAGTAATACGAATTGTATGGTCAGGTTGTAAGTCAAAAACTGTAAACAAACCTTGATGAAAACTATTCAAAAAAATAATTTGAGCATCAACTCCTTTTCTCTTTAAAAGAAGATAACAAGTTTCTGTGATAACACACCATGTAGTCATGAGAGGCTCATTATATTGTTTTAAGGCTTGTTTCGCTCTTGGATGATAAGAGTCTTTCTGATCTATCAAAGCTAACCAAAATCCTGTATCAACAATGATCATATTTAGTTTCTAATGTTTCTGCTAGAACTTGTTTATATGTGGTTGATAAATCTTCTTCAACGGAACAAAATCCAATTAATCCAATGGCTTCAAATTTGTCATAGAGGGTTTTTTCTGACTCAAGCTCTTGTTTTTCAGTTATGGAATAGCGTTTTTTTAATGACTCAATAAAATCAGTAACTAAAGTTTGTGCCTCTTCTGGTAATTCACTTATATCATGTTGTATTTGCTCAAGATTAACCATGATAGTTACTCCTTTATGGTAATTTTCACGTTTGCTGATCCCATCATATCCTACATCGCCAAAACAAATCCTCTGGTCATTCTCCTTATCAAACAGCATAAATCTCATGCCTTCAATTATGGGGTAAAGCTGAGATACGTACAAAATAGTGCGAGATAAGCTAAAACTTTTACTATGAAATAGTTTCAGCATAGATCCCCTCTCGTTGTGCGAACCCTATGTTTATTCTTGTCGTTGTCTCTTACCCTAGAGGTTGCCAAGCCTTTCCCTGATGACCAAAATTAAAGCCATCTGGATGGATAATTTCAGCCAATATTTCCAAAGAATCAACTAAACGAGGACCGGGACGGTTAAAATAAGCATTCCCATCAGTGATGAAGACTTTTCCTTGCTTGACCGCTTTTAAATTGTTCCAGTCAGGGTGTTTTGTCAACACTTGGGATTCCTGACGAGTCCTCTCTAAATCAAAGCCACAGGGCATTATAATAATGACTTCAGGATCAGTCTGAGATAACGTATCCCAGGTTAGATAAGGTGAATGTTCCCCTTTCTTCCCCAATAAGGGTTTGCCCCCAGCCATTTCCATCAATTCTGGAATCCAATTTCCCCCTCCCATTAAAGGTTCAGTCCATTCCAAAGCCACCACAGTCGGACGGTTATCTTCTGACAAGGTTTTTGTTTGAGAGACTATCTTTTGCACTCTTCCCTGTAATTGTTGTAAAACCGGTTCACAAGGAACATCTAATACTCGGGCAACTCGTTCAATATCTGCCCAAACCTCTTTGAGTAAATTCGGTTGTAGGGAGATGATTTGAGGTTGACTGGAAATCAGGGAAGCAACTGCCTTTTCCACTTCTGGAAAACTGACAGCGCAGACATCGCACTGATCCTGAGTAATAATGTGAGTCGGTTGTAGTTGTTCTATAACATCTGTTTTCAATTGATAGATACTTAAGGCTGATTGTAAGAGAGATTGCACGTCAGCATCAATTTCCCCACTGGGTTTGTTGGAATTCAACCTCGCTTCAGTACAGATGGGCAAGTTGCCAACTTCCATTGGATAGTCACATTCATGGGAGCGCCCAACTAAACTCTCCATTAATCCTAAAGCTTCGACAATTTCTGTGGCACTTGGTAGCAGTGAAATAATCTTTTTATCCATTAGTTAAGACTCATTATTGGTTCAGGGCAATCAAAAATTTAATCTCATCGCCCCAAGTGAATAAACCCATACTGCCATAAAACCATGGACAGTTGGCTGGGAGTTTTCTGGATGTGATGCTGTGCCAATTCAAGCTACGCCACTGAAACTCCCAAATCTTGCGTAATGGCTTGATTTTCGCCCATTAAATTCTTTTCCTCTTTGCCTCAGCTTTTTTGCTGATACTGATGATGATTACCAGAAGTCCAGCTAACACCCCGGCAATGACAGCAAGAGTGGGATTTTGTCCCTGTCGGAAGGCGATAGCGACTAAAGCCCAAACAAACACCCAGCCATAAATGCTATCCCTGCGTTGCCAAATGACTATTACAGCTACAATCGCACCTATTACCATCATGATTGCTGTCCAAACTGGTGGACTAATTCCCCAGCCACTCCAATCTGCTATTTCCAAAGCCGAAGCCACGTTGACAATAGTCGCTACACTAATCCAGGCGAAATAGATGCTGATGGGAAAGTTAATCAACCATCTTTGTGAGGAAGGAAGGTTTGTTAAGTTAATGCCTAACTTCAAGTAGAGAAGAATTAAAGGAACTAAAATTCCGACCATTGCCATAACCGATAGGGCAAACAATTGAGATTGAAAAAGGAATACCCAAATAATTTGGCTCAAACTGCTGATGGCTAAATAGTAGCCCATCTGGCGCAGACGGGGATTATTGCTTTGAGTTGGTAAAACTTGGTAAATAGCCAGACTGATTAATCCTAAATAAATGAGTCCCCAAATAGCAAAGGCATAGTTAGCGGGAATGATCAGTACATTGGGGAAAAAGGTAGTCGAAATTTCACCCATTGTTAATCCCCTCCAAGGGGCAATGTTAGCCCAGACATTAATGCCAAACGCAGCTAGAATGGCGATGAAATTAACCCATTGTCTCAGTCCATCTTGATTAACTTTCATGATTTTCTAACCCAAATGTGGAATTAATCCTGTCAAAGTATCCTAACACAATGGTCACTAAATGATTTTGATTTAATTCGCTGGATTTTGGGGTTTGATGGATAAGTAAAAGTACATAAACCAGAGCCATTAAAACACAAGATTATTGAACTATCAACTAATACTATAAATGTTTATTAAATTGACAAATTATTTTTTTTTACCTAATTTCTTACTTGTTCAGATTCATGGAGCATCAATCTAATTTCTTCATAATAATCACCAACCTTGATAGGTTAAATTATAATTGAATCTGGACTATTAGTATTTACCCATAATAATATTTTATCAACGCATTTATAACCTAATTCTTGTTCTAGGGGTAAAGCTAGGGAAGCTGCAAGAAGCGTGCCAACTCGCTGAAATACAATTATTGTAAAGGTTTCACCCGTTACTGAAAGTAACTAAATATATTCTCTATAGAACATAAAAAGTTCTGATTTTAGGTAGAGTCGGAACTTATTTATTATAACTATATCCCAAAAGGCTTTTTTTAACCTTTATATTTCAACGAAAATCATAAAGTGTCATCTCTAAATAAAATTCGGAACTTTGTCACAGTTAATCTGTAGTATTTAAGAAATATTGTAAAACTATTATATAACCTTTACTATTAGTTGGTTTCAGCTACTTTTCCGATTTTGCAGCTTCCCTAGCTTTACCCCTAATACTAAATCCATTTTGTGTCACATCATGGAAAAAACAAGTTTAACAAAAATAATATATTACAGGGCGATCTCGAAAGGATTTGCTACTCCGCCCATTATCAGAGCCTAAATAAATAGCCTCTAGTTATTTTAGGTAAACGTTTACACTTATTGAATAGTCATAAAATCACTGCTACCTTCACGGGGATTAAGTCTCAAGTATCTCTCGGTGGTGCTAATATTACTATGACCAAGGGATTGTTGCAATAATCTGAGGTTGCAACCAGCTTCTAAAGCATGGGTAGCATGGGAGTGCCTTAACCAATGGCTGGAAAGTTCAGGGTTGATTCCCATTCTTTGAGCCGTCCTTTTTATCATCGTGTGTACCATGGAACGGTGGAGCTTGTTACCATTCTTAGAGACAAATATAAAACTACTACCACCCCTTAACTGCTGTAATTGTTCTACCAACCAATCAGGTACTAACAATATCCTTGTTTTTCCTCCTTTACCAAATACGGTGAGCTTGTTTCTCCTTAAATCTCTCCATTGCAAAGCTATTGCTTCTGATACCCTTAATCCGCAGACATAAATAAGTTTTAGCAGTAATTTATCCCTGAGCATCTTCGCTCCATTAATGAGTAACTGAACATCTTCTATCTCCAGAATTTTCTCTGAAATACGGTTTTTTTCTTTCCCTAGTTTGATGAGAGAACCAAAGTTATGCTCTAAGTAACCTATCTTGTAGCCATAGGAGAGTAGGCTTTTAATATGACGGAGTTTGTTATTTACTGTCACCTCACCATAGGTAAGCTGTAACCTTTGCCTCCACATCACCAAGTCTTCCAACCTAATCTCTTCCAAATCCTTCCCTACAAACTCCATAAACTGCTTAATAGTATGTCTATAAGTGTTCACCGTAGTTTTGCTCTTATCGGAGAGCCATAGGTACATTAGTTCCTCTAAGGAGACAATTTCTGTTATATTATTCATAGTTGCGTTACCCCGCATCCTAATAAAAGAGGTTGAGATATTGCCTTTATCTTTCCCTCAATTAATCATATCGTAACCTTGGTCTATATATCTTAATCTTCCTTCCCTTAGAATTTCAGGAGCAACAATGTGAAAAAACAATCAAAAGGTTTTGGTGATGTTGGTGAAAAAAGAAAAATAGCGAAGAAGTTAGGGGTGGAAAACATTTTTTGGAGACTGCCAAGAAGTGAACAGCCAGTGATTGAACGTAGTTGGGAAGACCAAGAGAAAACCATTGCTGAAATTATTGGTGTTGACTCTGATGGTGAACTTCTATCAGTTGATAAAAAAACGTTAAATACTTATGCACAATATTTACAGAACAATTTAATAATGCCTTGTTATTTGACAGGAATAGAAGATTTTAGTTGGGAAGAATTTTACATTTTTGGCAATGGGTCAAAAAAAGAACATGAGCAGTTAAGAAAAACAAGAGCTTCATATTTAGATACGTTTAAACTCATTGAATTAAAAACAGACTTTAATGAGTGGAGTGAGATAGGAGTTTCTGTACAAAGAATGGAAGATGGGAAAAAGTTTGAACTATGTTTGTCAGAATTGGAAGCAACGGAGCGGTTATCTAAAAATTATCAATTGCTCCATGATTACTCTTGTTGGTTTGTTAACTATCAATAAATATCTGAAGACACTCTTTCAAAGTTCACCCATCATATCGTAACAGTGCGGGGAAGATGAATTGATTTACTATTTCGTATAATGGTAATTCTAATAAGTATTATAATCTTCATCCTTTCTATGACTATGCACAAACTAAAACTCACCACGGTAGGTAGTTCTACAGGTACGGTAATTCCCAAAGAGATGCTCAGTAATCTTAAAGTAGAAAAGGGAGATAGCTTATTTGCTATTGAAACCCCTAATGGTTATTTACTAACTCCCTATGACCCTGAAATAGAGGAACAGTTAAAAGCTGGTAGAACGTTTATGAAACAATACCGAGAAACTTTTAAAGCTCTAGCACAATAATTACCTACTATTGTATGACCGAAATTAAATGGGTGAATAAAAAAGCATTAATTTACCTCCACGGGGAAAGTTTGGCAGAGCATGGGGGATTGGCTGGTATCAGGGATGAAGGCTTACTAGAATCAGCATTATATCGTCCTTTGAATTTATATCTGTAGTTTAGACTAAATGGGGAGAGAAAGAAGGAAGGGCAAGACAGAAAAGAAAAATAGAGAGAAAATATAAATAAGCAAAAATATAGTTTTCTCTCCATGAACAAATATAGCAGAATAGAAAAGTTCCGTGAAGATAGTTACTCAATGTTGGTCAAAAGTAAAGATGCAACTTTTGAGTTGATGGACAGTATAATGACCATGGAAAAAGTAGGAAGTGTAGCTCAACTATCCCTATCTCCATTTTTTCGGCGTCAATGGCATAGTACCTATGAAGCCATAGAAGATTGTCGGCTAAATAGTAACAAATTGATGAAAAGATGTATTCAAGAAATACCACCATTAGAATACATATTACTGGGTATAGACCACACTCCGTGGGCATTTAGAGATAGCCCCACCATGAAAGATAGAACTTATCAATACTCTAATTCATCGAGCAATTCATCGGTCATAGGACAAGGATATAGCACTATCGCTTGGTTACCACCATTGAATGAGAAAGGAAGTTGGGCATTACCTTTAAGACACGAAAGAATCACATCCTTTGAAAATCCTCTGGGTAAAGGGACATGGCAACTAAGGCAAGTGTGTAGAAAATTGCCAGAAAATAAACCGAAATTAGTAGTGTTGGATTGTGAGTATGGCAATGGCAAATTTATTAAGCAAACCGCAGATATTGAAATCAGTAAGTTGATTAGAGTACGTTCGAATCTATGTCTATATGGTAATCCTCCACCCTATAGCGGGAGAGGCAGACCGAAAAAACATGGGGCAAAGTTGAAATTAAATCAATGTGACCATTTTCCCCATGCCCATGAAATATTGGAAATGGAAGATTCATCCCTAGGAACAATACGTATGAGTAAATGGGAAGAACTTCATTTCTACAATGCCCCTTCACAAAAGCTAACTCTGTTTAAAATTGAACGATTAAAGCCGAAAAAAACTGGTGCTTTACATCGCCCACTGTGGTTAATCTGGGTGGGAGAGCAATTTTTATCTTCTTCCAATATTTGGATTCAATATAGCCGACGATTTGGTGTTGACCACTGGTATCGTTTCGCCAAACAAAGGTTACATTGGACTTTACCTCGTTTTCGCACTCCTGAGAGTTGTCAAAGGTGGAGCAATTTAATTGTCAATATCACTTGGCAGCTATGGTTATCCAAGGATTTAGTCAAAGAATATCATCTGCCATGGCAAAAACCTCAACAGAATTTAACCCCTGGAAGAGTTGCTCAGTCTATGATTTCATTATTGATGGATATTGGCAGTCCTACTCTTTCTCCTAAAAGTCGGGGAAAATCTCATGGGTGGCCTAAAGGGCGAAAAAGAAACAAAGCTAAAGTTTATCCTACGGTTAAAAAGCGTTTATCTAAGACTAAAAAAAGACCAAAAAAATAACTTTTAAGCCATTATTAAATTCATTTATCTTCTTTTTGAGCTAATCTTTGTTAGCTTACTTATTCTCTTACAATTTTTTTTAGTCTAAACTACAGTTATATAACTATGAGCAAGAAAAAGATATTGTTAGATTAGCTGCGGCCTATGGTTTTGGAGTAGTTCGCAACCATCCTTTTTTTGATGGTAATAAACGAGCTGGGTTTTTGGCGGTGGGTTTGTTTTTAGCACTAAATGGATTCAATCTCATAGCCTCTCAATTAGAAGCCACTAAAATAATACTAGCTTTAGCTGAAGGAAAAATAGGGGAAGAAGAGTTTTATCAATGGCTCAAAAATTATGTTCAATAAAGCTAGGGGATAAATATGTTAGAAATTAACACTAAGTTAAATGAACACACAGCGGACAAGTTAGCTTATATTCAAACTGCTACAGGCGTTTGAGTAGCATTTGTACAAGAAACCCCGATAAGAACTGTACCAATTAAACCCTCTAAAAATTATCACCCTCAAACGCTTGAAATCTCGTAGTAGATTTCTGTACCAAATAGACCTTAGTTTAATTAATACAGTGATCATGTCTAAAAAGTAGGTTCTTGAAACTTAGACAGAGAGAGAACTTTAGCCTTAGCGTGGTTTTCTGTACGGTTGCTACTCAAGCCCCGTAACGCTTAGGTTATAAAAGATTCAGATATTTCTCTTCCACTAGGGTATTAACCAGAGATTCAGTTACAATATAAAATGGTATTGACATTTTAGAAATAAATAGATATATTAAGAATATGGATTTAAAAAGCCTAGAAAACAGCCATCAAGAATGGCTAATCGATGAATTTGTGGAGGTAGCAAATCAATTATTACCCGACTATTTCCCTGAGATAAAAGGTAATACCAAAGTAAAAGAAGAAATTAACACCCGTCTGGTGCGTAGTTATACCAGTCAAAAATTAATGGATGAACCCATGCGCCAAAGTCGTTATGCTTTTTATAACTATCGTCATCTATTACAGCTACTGTTAATCAAACGTTTATTGAGTGACGGTATCGGCACATCAGCCATTAACGATTTATTAACCTCGAAAACTAATGAGGAGTTAAAAAGTTTATTAGTTGGGGGTGTGCAAATCAATATTACTACAGCTCATCCCACCGTAAGTGATAATGCAAGTTCTCGCAACTCTGCATTGGATTTTCTAGCGGATTTAAAGAAAAACAAACCCTCTACTACCCTCCAATTTAGACCTTCTAATCAGAACGAGCGTACTATGTCTGCATTGGATAATTCTACTTCCCATAACGCTCCTTTGATGGGAGAGGAGTCTGATATATCGGAAGGGGAAAATTGGACTCGTTTAAAGGTTGTGGATGGTTTAGAGTTACATATTCGTGATGATTTTCTTTATCCCAATAGTATCAAGGAAAAGGAATCCTTGATGGAACATTTAAGCAATATTTTAAGTAAATGGTTTAAAAAGAGGTAATTATGAGCAATGTTAAGCCCCAAGTGCAATTCATTTGTTTAAGGGATGCTATTTCTTCTGATAAGGTTACGAATCTTGATGTGGTTGTCAGGATAACAGTGCCTGAAATTAAAACGAATCAACAACGTCCTCCCCTTAATTTAGGATTGGTAATAGATCGCTCTGGGTCGATGCACGGTGATAAAATGGAGTATGCCCGTCAAGCTGCCATTTATGCTGTACAGCAGTTGTCTAAGGGCGATGTTGAAACAGTACAGGGCGATCGCCTCAGCGTTACTATCTATGATGATGAAGTAGAAGTAATTATCCCCTCCCAGATAGTTACGGATAAATCTAATATCATCAAGCGCATCGAAAAAATCCAGCCTGATGGTATGACAGCTTTATATGATGGTTGGTTAGAGGGTGCAACCCAAGTTAGTCAACATCTACAACCTGAGTATTTGAATCGAGTTATCTTGTTATCCGATGGTTTAGCCAATATAGGGGAAACTAATCCTGATGTTATTGGTAATAGCGTTCATGGCTTAAGTCAACGGGGAGTTAGCACCACAACCATGGGTATCGGTGATGATTTTAATGAGGATTTGATGCAGGGAATGGCTCTTTCTGGGGATGGTAACTATTACTATATCCAAAACCCTGAACAACTGCCGAATATTTTTACAGGGGAGTTACAGGGGATAATGGCAACCATTGGGCAGAAGGTGAGTTTAGGTATTAGAACTTTTGCAGGGGTAAAGGTAGTGGATGTTTTTAATGATTTAGAAAAAACTGAATTTGGCAATTATAAATTACCTAACTTGGTGGCAGGAAATGATATTGATGTGGTGTTACGGTTAAAAATCCCTGCCATGGCAAAATCTGAGTGTTTAGTAAACTTCCGCTTGGCTTATGATGACGGTGAAACCCAATCAAGAAAGGTATCCCACCACAAGTTACAGTTACCCGTGGTTACATCAAGCCAGTTGAATGATTATCCTTTTAATGAGGAAGTTAAGGCAAAAGTAGCAAAGTTAATGGCTTCTCGGGCAAAGGAGGAGGCTATTAAAAACCTTGATAGGGGTGATATTGCTGGAACGAAGGAGCGTTTACAGATGGCAAAACAAGAGATGATGACTTCTGGTATATCCCTTGAGATGATGGCACCTGAAATGGCTGAAATGAATGATTTGCTTGATGATTTGGAAAGGGGTAAGACTAAATCTATGCGCAAAAATGCCCAATATCAAAATTATCAAAAACGCCGTAATCGTCCATAAACTTTTGTTGTAGCCCAAGGGGCTTCATCAATAAATATTAACAATGTGCTACATCTATCTTGAAAATAAATATCATAAATGAGTAGTAAGCACAAAATATTAACCTTCTTCAAAATTAATAGGTATGACAATATGACAACCGTTCAATCAATGACATTAGACAAAGAGCTTTATACTCTTCAAAACTGTTTAGAAAAAGCCAATTTTGGGGATAATGTACGAATTATCATCGGGGAAGGAGAAGTGCGCTTGTTATCGATTTCAGGTAACGTGTATTGGCATAATATTGGTTTTAATGAGCAGGAATGGTGGCAATACGTCAAAACTAATAATGTTTTAAGTTGTATTAATCCAGAAGATAGAAATGCGACCTATTGTAAAGGAGATACAATCATTGCTTACGCTAATGAATATGGAGCTTTAGGTTGGGGAATTATCAAAAAAGATACCACCTACAGAAAAGTTGATGAGGGTTCAATAGAAGATGTTAAAAATGGGACACATTTATATCGATTAGATTTGGAGTGGCAATGTGTAGCGGATAATATCGAAGATGGAATTAAACCAGCAGATATTCTGAGTAAATTTAAGATACATCATCCACTATCTGCTTTTTCTCCTATTAAAGATGATAAGGATGCGGAATTACTAATTCAAGAGTTAGAAAACAAGTTTAATTAGTTTGAATCATACTGTGAGAAAACTAGGGGAAGTCATCTTTTCTCCTTTTTAAACTTCATCAAAAAATATTAAAGGCAAACTGCACAAATGATCAAAGTGAATAGGACAAATAAGTAGTAAGTAGAAATTTGATCATCCATTAAAATAAAAGGAGTAAAAACAATGGGGAAAACTAACCATCATCAAAAAGAAAAATATTTAATCAATCAATGTTTAAATGTAAATTATCTCAGTGATGAAGAAGCGGGAAGGCTACATGGACAACTTTCTATGTATATAGAAGGATTGTTAATGCAAAATGAGGAAATTGGAGTTGCTCGATTAATAGGTAAAAATGATCAAGAGGCTTATTTATTAGATAGTGATTTCGTAGAATTTGAATTTGTCGAACAATATTTAATTCCCCTTTGGCTTCGTACTTGGAAAGCTGATTGGGTTGATTATGAATCTGTATGGGGAGACGATGGTAGCGGTTTGACAGGTGGCATTGATATAATCCCCTTTGTTTATGCTTTATCATCAGCTAATTTTACAGAGGATTGTTTTTTTGGTCGTTTGAGCTATAACTCGGAGACTTATGCCGTGAATGGTAAAATCGCCGATGTACATGAATTTATGGCTTATGTGTTCAATACAATTCATAATTCTGGTAGTCTTAGTTTCGACTATCTAGGTTATTTTGAGGAGTCTGGCATCCCAGAACATATAATTGAATTACTTACAACTCCTGAAGATATACCAGATACAACGGATGTTCTATTTGAGATAGTTACTTGTTTTTCTGATTTTGATGGTTTGACCAGTAACAGAGATGCTATCTTAGGATTAATTAAATTAAATGAGTTAGACCGTTTACGGGAATGGACGGAAGATTTAGAAGATATTGATTTAAGTGATACTGATTTAAGTAATCTTGATTTGAGTGGCTTTAATTTAACTAACGCTGATTTATCTGGTGCGGATTTAACGGATGCAAATTTAACCGATATTAATTTAACGGGGGCGAATTTGAGTAATGCAGATTTATCTGGTGCGGATTTGACGGATGCAGATTTAACTGATGCCAATTTAGAGGGAATTATTACTGATGAAAATACCACAATAGAAATTCCTGAAGAATAGTGTTTTATGAGTAAAAGGTACGATTAGTGGTGAGCAATGTGCGTATTGGGTAGCAGCTCTTTTTGTGTACAAATTTCTCTTTTAAAAGACTAACACTAGATTAGATATAAACTATTCCATATAATTTTGTCGTTAGAGAAATATTAATAGTAATTGTGGGAATACTATTGATAGGGTAATTAATTTAACTCAATTTTTGGCGTTGCTGAATCAAGGTATGAGAATAAAAATCTAGCAATTCTAAATAACAGCCATTGAATAAATAGTTTAGTGATTCGTACTCAATACCAATCATACTCAAAATCAGCAATGGCTGCCAAAAAATGAAATCAAAAGAAAAATTAACTATTAAAATAATTTAATAATTTAATAATTTATAATATAGGGAAAAGTTTTATGGAAAATATCACAATAAAAATAGAAAATAAAGAATGTTTTAACTTTGCTTTAGAACAGTGTGGAATACCATTAATTGAAGCTATTTATATCGAGAATCAAAATACTTTTCCCCTTGAAAATACTTTCATAGAAATAACTTTACATCCAGATTTTGAAGTACCTCCAAAAACAATATCTTTACCCAGAATCCATGGTGGAGAACGTTATAAAATAGAAGAAAAAGAGTTGGATTTAAGACTACCAACTGCGAGAATGGAAAAAACTTTAGAAGCAGAAAGGATAATTTTAGAATGTAAGTTAAAAAAAGATGAAGAAGTTTTAGAGCAAGTCAAAAAAGATGTTATTTTATCTGCCTATAATGATTGGAATTTAAAAGATTTTTATCCAGAACTATTAGCTTGTTTTATTACTCCAAATCATCCTGTCATAATGCAGGTACTTAAACAAGTTAGAGAAATTAAAAAACACAATACAGGGGATAATTCTCTACCTGGTTATCAACATAATGCTCAAACAGTTTATGAAATGACGAAAGCATTATATGAAACTTTTAAAGATTTTGGTATTTCTTATATTAATCCTCCTGCATCTTTTGAAGCAAATCAAAAAATTAGGTTGGCTGATATGGTGTTATATGACCAAATGGGTACTTGTCTTGATTTAACGGTTTTAGCTTGTTCCTGTTTAGAACAAATGGGATTATATCCCCTCGTAGTCTTAGTTGAAGGTCATGCTTTTATTGGAGTTTGGTTACAAGAAGACATTATTAACTATAATTTAATTATTGAAGATAAACTAAAGCTAATTAACTTTATCGAGTCAGACAATTTATTATTATTCAACTCCAGTACCTATGCGTCTAATCCACAACCTCCTTTTGAACAAGCAGTAGAACAGGGTAAGAATATTCTCAATACTACACCCTTAACTGGTGCAGTTGATATTAATATCTGTCGGAAAAAAGGTTATAAACCTTTGCCTATTCGCATGGGTGCAATAAACACGGAAGTTAACGAAGAAGAAGTTACCAGTCTTGCCCAACAAATATTAAAACAGGCGGCTTTAGCTCAACAAAATATAAAATCAGAAGTAGAAGTAGAAGTAAAATCTGAAGAAAAAGAGCCTTTACCAAAAGTAGTAGAAAAACGCTTTAGTCGTTGGAAATCCAGTATGTTGGATTTATCCATGAGAAATAAATTACTAAATTTAGCAAATTTAAACATTACAAAAATTGTTGCTAATATCTTAATTGAAGAAGTTAAACAATGGTTAGTTGAACTACTGGCTCGTCAACAAAAAAACAATGAAGAAGATAACATAGATCCCCAATCCTTAATGGCATTGTTAGAGTTAGTCAGTGATCTAAGACCAGCAACAATTGTTGGGCATAATTTTAATCTAAGTGAGCAATTTAACCTAGGTTCTTATATTCAAGTAAAAGAGCCTTTTTTACAACTATTATTAAGCCAAATATTACAACATCAACAAAGAGAAATCTATGGAGCGATAGGTCATTATCTTCACAAACAGCTAAAAAAACAACCATTTTGAATATTAGATATTCCTTCAAAAATACTTGCACAATTTGAAGATTATTTAGCATCAGGTAAAAGTATTGAAATTATACCCGACGCATCAGATCAATCTGAATCGAGCAGGGCTAATTTACAAAACCGTATTGATGAAAATGAAATTTTAGCTAGAAAAACAACCGAATTAGTCAAGGGTAGATGTACCGCTATACAAGGAATCGGACTAGACATACCCTTGGGAGAAGTTGAACTCTATTCCATTGGTAAAATGCTTGAAAGAGAAGCTCTTACAGCCCTAGAAGAAACAGGCTCTAGCACTCTATACCTTGCATTAGGATTATTACAATGGAGTGATCCCAAAGGCAATACCCCAATACTTGCCCCACTGTTTTTATATCCCATACAAATATCGATCAATCGAGCCAATCGCCGAGTAAAAATAAAATTGGATAATGCAGATCCTGTTGGAAATGTTACTTTAGTCGAAAAAATACGTCAAGAATATGGAATTTATCTTGATGTAGTGGTATCTCCCCCAGAAGATGAAAGTGGATTTGATATTACAAAAGCTCTTACCCAGATAAGACAAATCATTGCCAATCAACCCGGATGGTTAGTCATTGATTCTTGTGTCATTACTACTTTCTCTTTCCGTCAATTCTTAATGTGGAAAGACTTACAAGACAATACAGATGCACTACTACAAAATAATTTAGTAAAGCAAGTGGCATCGGGAGGCTTACAACCTCTTGAAGATCCTTTAGGGGAACTAAATCCAGATGTGTTGGATCAGATTCCTATTTCTGATATTCCTGCGGTAGTTTCGGGGGATTCTTCTCAATTGTTAGCGGTTTATGCGGCTTTACAAGGACGTAGTTTTGTTTTACAAGGACCACCGGGGGCGGGAAAATCCCAAACCATCACTAATTTAATCGCCGCTTTTTTAGCTAAGGGCAAATCCGTTTTATTTATTGCCGAAAAGATGGCCGCTTTAGAGGTAGTACAAAGACGTTTAAATGGCATTGGTTTAGGAGATTTTTGCCTGGAGTTACATAGCAGTGATGTCAACCGTAGGACAGTAATTGATTCTTTGATGGAATCATTTAATCAGCAACGTTTATCAAAGATTGATGCTAGTGAATTATTAGCTGATTTAGAGGAGATTAAAGAGACGTTAGCTAATTATCCCATCGCTCTTCATCAAAAACAGTCTTTTGGTTTATCAATGTATGAGATTATGGGAGAGTTAGAGGGGTTAGAGACAATGCCCACAGTTAGTTTACCCCCTTCTGTTATAAAGAATATTACTCCGAACCAATTTAAAGAGATGAACCAAGCCCTAGAGGATTATGCTCGACGGGTTGAGTTAGTTGAACCTATTTCGGAGCATTTATGGCGTTTTAGCAATTGTAGTGAGTGGAGTTTATCTTTAGAGTTAGAAATAACTAATTTGCTCAATCAATTAACTAACTATGTTTCGGAATTAGATGACAAACTATCATCATGCTTAAAAATGATGAACAATGATAGTGCTAATCGTTCTAACTCTGAGAATAGATGGAAACCTTCTTGGAATGTCATAAAACAAATTTCCCAATTAGGTACGTTATTCCAAAATAATCTTCCTGAATGTGTTTATGACCAAAATAGTTGGGGCGAATACTCTCAAATAGCTAAAAAATGGCTAAATATATCCAATACATATTTTTACGGTAAAGAAAAACTGAGTAAGCATTGGAAGGATGATATTCATGAGTTGGATTTAACTTCTCAAATCAAAACTTTTGAAAAGTTAGAAAAAATGTTTCCTTTACTGCGTTGGATTATGCAAATCATACCACGCTTTTCTTTACGTTCTATTGCCAAAGGTAAATTACCTTCTAATCAACAAATTTTAAAAAATTTGAAAGAAGCCCTAGAAGTTAAAAATTTATTATTAAAAATTGAAGGTGGCAAAAAAGAAATAGACCGTTTATTTAATCCTTATTGGCAATCTGACTATAATAGTTTAAATGAATTAGAGCTATTAATTCAACAAGGGAATAACATTAATAATTATACATCCCAACTACACCCTCAATTATCAAATAAAATTGAATTATTAGTTCATCAAGATGATAATTTCAAGAATGAATATTTATCAAAAATAACTGAATTAAATGATTTAATTCACTCCTTTGAAAATGATTGGAGAAAATTTAATCAACTAATGGAAGCTAGTGGGGATATTATTTCTTTCCAAGAGGATAATTTTCTTGCACAAACGAAAACATTATTAAATAAATTAAGGACTGCTCAAAAAGATTTTCAGAATTGGTGCAGGTATCAAAAAAGTGTTAATAATTTAGAAGATAATCAACTTGATTCTATTATTAAAGCACATCATAAAGGAGAGATAGAACTAAACCAATTGGAGCAGATTTTACGCAAATCTATCCTTTATCCTTGGTTTGTGCAATATTTTGATAGTTTACCTATTTTACGAGAGTTTGATGGGACTAAACAAAAGGAATTTGTTACCAAGTTTAATCTTTTCTATAAGGAGTATTTAAAACTTAATCAAGAAATAATTAAAGCAGAACTTTGTCAAAATTTACCTTCTGGAAAAGTCATTTTTGAAGGATCTGAAATAGGTATTTTAAAAAGGGAAAGTCAAAAACAAAGAGGTCATATTCCTATTCGTGCTTTATTACAAAAAATACCAAACCTATTACCTAAATTAAAACCTTGTTTCTTGATGAGTCCTGCTTCTGTAGCTCATTTTTTACCTGCTGATGGTACTCCTTTTGATTTAGTTGTATTTGATGAAGCATCTCAAATTGAAACTCACAACGCTATTGGAGCTTTAGCTCGTGGTAAACAGGTTGTTATCGTTGGTGATTCTAAGCAAATGCCCCCCACTAGTTTTTTTGGTGGGGCTGGTGGAGGAGATACTATTATCGATGAAAATGATATTATCGAGATGGAAAGTTTTTTGACCGAGGCGATCGCATCTCAATTCCCTGAACAAATGCTCGAATGGCATTATCGTAGTCGTCATGAGATGTTAATTCAATTTAGCAACCATAACTACTATAAAGGTAAACTAAATATTTTCCCCGCTGCCGAAACTAAAAGTAGTGAGCTAGGAGTAAAATGGCACCACATCACCGATGGCTATTATTTAAAAGGAGCAGAAAAAAATAACCCTCTCGAAGCAACTGCATTAGTAGATTATTTAGTAGAAAGACTAAAAACCTATCAACCTCAAGAACGTAGTTTTGGAGTAATTACTTTTAGTATGCCCCAAAAATTCCTCATCGATGAATTATTAGATGAAGCCCGTCAGAAATATCCTGAAATAGAACCCCATTTTAGTAAAGAATTTGACGAAAGCGTATTTGTAAAAAATTTAGAAAATGTGCAAGGAGACGAGCGAGATGAAATTTTATTCAGTATTTGTTACGCTCCTGACAAAAATGGCAATTTTTCAGTTAACTTTGGACCATTAAATCGTCAGGGAGGAGAAAGAAGGCTCAATGTTGCCGTTACCCGTGCGAAAGAATCGATGCACATTTTTTCAAGTATCACAGGCTCCCAAATCGATATAAATCGCACTAATGCCATAGGGGCGCTACATCTTAAAGAGTTTCTTGAATTTGCAGAAAAGTCTTCCCGTCAATCTGAGGATTTATTCTTAAAAACAAATGACTTTGATAGTGATATTGAAAAGCAAATATATCAAGAGATAGTTAATATAGGTTATACCGTAAACTGTAAAGTCGGTTCAGGTAGTTATCGAGTTGACTTAGCCGTAGTTCATCCCCAACATCCAGGCATCTACGTTTTAGGAATCGAAACCGATGGAATTAGTTATCATCAAGCCCCTACAGTATTGGATAGGGAAGGAGTCAGACAAGTTGTTTTAGGGTTAATGAAATGGAATATGTACAGAATTTGGTCACTAGATTGGAAATTTAGACGGGAGGAAGAAATTAGCAAATTAAAACAAGCAATAGAAAAAGCGATTGAACAATTTGATTTGACAAATACCCTATCTCAAAATAATAGTGAAACTATACCAAATATTGATTCATCTTCCATTTTAGAGTCAGAAAAAATTAAGCAAAAAAATTCACAAAAAACAGATTACGAGCCACAATTTCAGTTAAGAACGAATGACAATCAACTTCCAACTACTGTAAGTAATTTTAAAAGAGCGAGTACTATTGGAAACACAAAAGAAGAAAATGGTCGCTTTCAAAATGAACAGAAAATAACAGACGTACAAGAATTAAATAAGGTAGAAGAGAGTCAATCCACTTTATTAGAATCTAGCCCCTTAATTCCTTATGTTACCGCTAATTTAGAAGTTGTTACCGATAATAAAGGGTTAATTTATGAAAAAGAATCAAAAGTTTTAGTCATAAGAAAAATCAACCAACTCATAGAAGTTGAAGCTCCCATCTTACTCAATGATATGTTAAGACCTATAGCCCAATGTTGGTCATACTCTAGTATGAGTAAAAAATTAAAAACATATTTAACCAATACTATTAAGCAACTTATAAAAGAAGGTAAATTATACTTAAATGATGAATTTGTTTGGCAAAGTCGCTTTCAATGTGAAAACTGGGATAAAACCAGAACAAATAATGATGAATATAAAAGAAAAATAGAACAAATTTCTATTCAAGAATTAGCCGTAATATCAGAGTGGATTGTGCAGCAATCTTTATCTATTGATGAGGAAGGATTGATGAAAGAAGTTGCTAACATTTTAGAATTTAAACAACTTAATAAAAGTATTAAAACTCGTTTACAAAAAACGATCAAATATATGTATGAAAAAGGTAATGTAGACCATGAAAAAGATAGGATATTTTGGAAAATTTAATACTTTCCATGTTGGTGTAAAGCTAGGGAAACTGTAAGAACCGTGCCAATTCGCTCAAAATAAGTCAGAGAGGGAACTTAGACATAACGTTAAAACCTATTTCGCAACAACTCTAATAAATAAATTGAATGTTGTCATGAAAAAGCATAATATTGTATTGCACAACAAAGTTAACCATAAACAACTAAGACTGAATGATTCAAACTAACTTGGAGTTGAATCTGTTAGATAACCCTATAAATCCAATCTTTGCCCGTCATGAAACGTTCCATCCTCGATGGGGATGGTTAAACAAGGGTTTTGCTGCCGTTGATAAAGATAATAATATTTTTCAGGCGGATGATGCCCCTATTCGTTTGGGAGTGGGTAAGAATATGGTGAGGAGTATTCGTTATTGGTGTAATGCTTTCAAAGTTACTGACAATGATGATAAACCCTCAGATTTCGGGCGAAGGTTATTGGGAGAGAAAGGATGGGATAAATATTTAGAAAATCCTGCTTCTTTGTGGTTACTACATTGGAATTTCCTTAAGCCTATTTGCACTGGAACGTCATGGTATTATGCTTTTAATCTTTTCAATGATACTGAATTTAGTCGGGATGACTTAGTAAATGGCTTGAAGGGTTTTCGGGATGAGATTAAGCCTAATATTGCTGATTCTTCCCTTACGAAAGATGTTACTTGTATTTTGAGAATGTATGTGGACACTAATACAGATGGTTTTGTGGAGGACTCCATCGATTCTCCTTTTGCTGAGTTGGGGTTAATTTATCAACCTCTCAATGCTAAGAATTATCGTTTTCGTTTTGGAAATAAACCCAGTTTATCCCCTGAAATCGTTTTGGCTACTTGTTTGGAATATGCTAGTTGGGTAAGTGATAATCAGACAACCATTAGTATCAGCCGATTACTTTATGATTATGGTAGCCCTGGTTTAGTTTTCAAGTTCACGGAGGAGGCTTTATTGAGTGCTATTGATACCATGATTCGGAAGTATGATAATCTTTTTTTGGCGGATACGGCTGGTTTAATTCAGCTATCTTTTAATGGTAATCCCCTTGATTTGGCTGATCAAATTCTTGATGATTTTTTTCTAAATAATTGATGGTTTGTAATTGATAATTAATAGTTAATAATTGATAATAATTGTTAAACAAAAAGTATGGTTTTACCCCCTAAAATCCTTCAAAATTCGTGAACTTTCAGTTATTTAGATTTAGTATAATTACCAATGGCACCGTTTAATTTAGTTGAAAATCAGTTATTACCTTAAAATCAATTCTTTATCATAAATTATCTTTCATAACAATGCTATACATACCTATTTAACGTTATTTTACAACTATTTTTTGTTAGTTAAGCTAGGCTTTAAGTGGTAGTCTAAAAATTAGACATTACTTAATTAAACTATTAAATATACTTCCATGATCAAAATAATTGATTATTAAAAATATAATCACTATTGACCATTCCCTGTTCCCTATTCCCCATCTTAACCAAAAATATTATCCCGAACTCAAGTTTTTTATACTGATGATTATGAATTTATCTTCTTATTTTACTTTACAACGTCGTTATGGTCGCTCTATTAATTTAGAAAGGGATTTTAATGATGTTTCAGCTTTGAATGGTTATGTTTTAACGGATAAATCTGTGGAAACTTTAAAGCGAATTTTGTTGGGTATTAGCGGGGATAATAAATATAATTGTTGGACTTTGACGGGGGTTTATGGTACTGGTAAATCTGCTTTTGTTCATTTTTTAATTTCCTTATTAGCTAATAGTAAAAATAAGTTAAAAAAGAAGGCTTTAGGAATAGCTAATAGTTCTTTAAATGATGATATTATTCTTAGTAATATTCCTGATGATGGCATGGTAAGGGCGATCGCCGTTAGTCAACGAGAAGCAATTAGTTTAACAATTATTCGGGCTTTAATTAATGGATTAAAGGATATTGGGGGTAAATTATCAAAGGAATTTATTTCTCAATTAGAGGATTTAGAAGGGCGAATTAAGGATAATAAAACAGTACAAAATACAGCTATTGTTAGCATTATTAAAGATATTCTTTTACAAACCAAAAAAGATATTATTTTAGTAATCGATGAACTAGGAAAAAACCTAGAATATGCCGTTTATAATCAAGGGGCAGAAGATTTATATTTATTACAACAATTAGCAGAATTAGAAGCGATTGAAGGTAAGAGAATTTACATTTTAGGTATCCTACACCAAGCCTTTACAGAATATGGACAAAGATTGGCTACTATTCAACGGAATGAATGGTCAAAAATTACGGGAAGATTTGAAGATATTGCTTTTACTGAATCCACGGGGCAGATGATAAAGTTAATCTCTGAAGCTATTAGCCCAAATATTGATAATGATTTAGAGAAAAAAATTGACCGATATAGCTGTTATTGGTATCAAAAATTAGAATCTATTTTCAAGTTAGAAAAAATTGAACAAAGTTTAATTAAAAATATTTATCCCCTCCATCCCCTCAGTGCTTTAATTTTACCAGTCTTATGTGTAAAGTATGCCCAGAATGATCGCACCTTATTCACTTTTATCACATCCGATGAGCCTTTTTCTTTCAAAAAGTTTTTAGAGGAGACGGTTATTAAAGATGATAACTTACCTACCTTAAAACTTGACCAAATCTATGATTATTTTATCTCTTCCGTGGGTATGGGTTTAACAAGGGTGGTAAATTTTCAACGATGGGTAGAAATTTATGACTTAATCAACGATGCTAAACACCTCGATGAAGATAGTTTGCGGTTACTAAAGGCGATCGGTTTGCTAAACTTAGTTAGTATTACAGGCATTACAAGGGCAACCCGTAACTTAGTCGCCCATAGTCTTTGTGATGGCGATGATGACGATAAATTTAACTATTGGCAAGAAAAAATTGACACATTGTTAAGACAAGGGTTAATTACCCATCGTAAACAAATTGATGAGTTGAGAATCTGGAAAGGCTCAGACTATAATATTGATGCTCAACTAGAATCTTATCTTAAACAAGAGCAGTCTAGTTTAGCAAAACTTTTGTCTCAATTACGCCCTTTAAAACCAATTATCGCCCAGAGGCATAGTTATCAAAAAGGCACATTACGTTATTTTGAAAGACATTATCTTGATTCCTCTGTTGATTTGACTAACCTTGAGTGTGAAGACAATTCGGCAGATGGTTGGTTAGGTTATTGGTTAGGAGAAGAGATTCCTTCCTCTTTTCCTCAAAAAACGGTTAATGGCTTACCTGTTATTTTTATTGCTGCGAATAATTTACAGGTTTTGCGATTACAAGCCCAAGAATTTAGCGCTTTGAATAGGATGAATAATGAGGCGAAGGAGTTGCAGTCGGATGGGGTGGCAAGAAAAGAAGTGCGTTATCGTCTTATTGAAGCACAAAAGGCTTTGGATGACACTTTAAATAGTGTTTTTGATTTTAGTCGGGGTGAGTGTCGATGTTGGATTGGGGGAAATTTAACCAAGATTGACAGTGTGAGGGAGTTGAATAGTTATTTGTCGGTGTTGTGTGATGAAACTTTTAGCAAAAGCCCTATTTTGTGGAATGAGTTGATAAACCGTCGCAACCTTACTTCTCAGGGTAGCAAGGCAAGGAGGGAATTAATTACAGGGATGATTAACCACTTTAGTTTACCTAAATTTGGTTTTTCTGGTTATGGCCCTGAGGTTACCATGTATTATTCTTTATTGCAAGAAACGGGTATCCATCGCCCTATATCTTCGGCTGAAAATACTCTCAAACCTAGTGATAGTAAAGATTTTGCACTACATACTACCCCCCCCCTACGTAGGTACTACAGATTTAGTGGAAGAAGAGTGGGGTATTTATGCGCCGATGGGTGGGGATAATCCTAATATAGATGAGGTGTGGAGTGCGATCGCCCTTTTCTGTACATCCGCCACCGAAAATCCCCAAAATATCGCCCAACTATATCAGAAGTTATCTCTTCCCCCCTACGGAGTAAAAGAAGGAATCATCCCCATAATTCTTACCGCCGTATTACTGTATTACAAAGAAGAAGTAGGGGTATATCAAGATGGTACATTTATACCAGTATTAGGAGAAGAACATTTAGAATTATTAGTCAAAAATCCCGAACGTTATGCCGTAAAATATTTTGCCATAGAAGGATTAAGGGGAGAAGTATTCCAAGAATTAGAAGCTATTCTGCGTAATCCCCAAACCAAAGCCAAAAGTAACATTCGTAACGCCACCCTCCTAACCGTTGTCACACCCCTATATCAATTTGTCAAACAACTTCCCCGTTATACCCTACAAACCAAAAAATTAAGCCCAACAGCCCTCAAGATTTTAACCATTTTACAAAAAACTGCCGAACCTGACGAACTATTATTTAAACAACTACCCCAAGCCTGTAATTTACCCCCCATCACCGCCGACAAAGAAAAAGACGGCATTACCGCTAAAGAGTTAAAAACTCAATTAATCAAAGCATTAAGAGAAATTAACCTCGCCTACGAGAATCTCTTGAGTGAATGTCAATCCTTATTATATTCTGCCTTTGGGGTAAGAAACGAAGCCACAAAACTCAGGGAAGACTTACGGGTAAGGGCATCTTACCTTAAAAATAAATGTGTTGAGCCAATTTTGAAACGTTTTACCCAAGCGGTATGTGATGAAACCAAAAATGATAAACAATGGTTAGAGGCTTTAATGATGATTATCGCCGACAAACCAGCGGAATCGTGGAAAGACGAAGATGTTAGTTTATTTCAAAGTAAACTTGCCGAATTATCCCGTAAGTTTAGTAATTTAGAAGCTATCCAAGAAGAAGTAAAAGTAAAAGGTGAAGGATTATCCGCCAGAAGGATTACCGTTACCCGCAGTGACGGGGAAGAAACCAATCACATGATATGGATAGATAATCAAAGGGAGTCGGAAGTTAATCAAAAAGTTGAAGAAATTTTGGCTATGTTACCGAAGGATAAACAGTTAAGGGAGACTATTCTTGCTAAACTTACGGAAAAGATTTTAAAGTAATTTTATGTTTGCGGATAATAAATCTTTACCTCCTTCTTATTCTCTGAATATTTCAGTTTTAAGTCAATTATTTAACTCCACGACTAACTCCTATAAGTATCTTTTTTTTAGTGCTTTATTAGACATTTTGGAAAGAAATTTATTTGATTATCAACCAATCCACTTTCGAGAATTAGTCATTGAAATGTTGGCAAATGCTTGGTATCCCCATGTATTTTTTAAGTTATCTTTTGGTAAACAGGATCAAATTTCTCTTAAGTTAGATAGGCTTAATATACAGTCAGGAAAAGAAGCCATTACAAGAAAAGATGTATTAATTTCTATCATCAATGGGTATGATGTGGATGATGTTATTAATAGTTTAATGCGTTATGTTCCTTTTCGTTTAATTAGACCTTTTTTCGCTGAAGAATTACGGGGAATAAAAGATGGTGAGGTGAATAGTAGTATTATTATGTTATCGAAAAATTGTTTTAAGAAAAAAAAGCCCTTATATTGCTTTAATTTTGAGAATTATAAATTAGTCGATAATATTATTGTTCATCCTGAATGGATTAATTATATCAAGGAAAATTTTGTCATTCTTAAGGGTTGGGTTGCTTGGGAGTGGTTAAATTATATGCAAAAAAATAATCCTAACAGTCCTAATTTAGCAAGAAAGTTATTTCCTTTAGTACAAAGAAAATCTCTTATTCAACAGGCAAAATACTGGAAATTAATTATGGAAAAACAGCCTTTAAAATGTATTTATTCCGATAATATTTTGGATAAACATAGTATTTCTGTAGATCATTATTTACCATGGTCATTTGTTGCCCATGATCAATTATGGAATTTAATTCCTAGTATTCATCATGTTAATTCAGCTAAATCTAATAATATTCCTGCCTCTGATTATTTGGATAAGTTTATTAGTTTGCAACATCAAGGTTTAATTATTTCTTCTCAAATTTTACCTAAAAAAAAGTGGTTGAATTATATTGACTGTTATCTAAGTGATTTAAGAATAAATGAGCCGAATGATTTATTAAAATTAGAGATTTTGATGAAGGCTTATCAAAAAACTTTTAAACCTTTGATTTCTTTGGCACAAATACAAGGGTTTTCTACTAATTGGCATTATGGTTAAAAAAATTTACAAACTACTGGGGATTACCGAGGGGATTAGTTTTGAGTTCAATTATCTTTGATTTGATAAAAATTCCCCCAACCGCCCTGAGTTTAATCTTGCTATTCTATGGGTAGAGATACAATTTACTGTTGAAATATAGTTGATGACAGGGAAGAAAACTAGGCACGTTTTAGGGCTTTCAGGGGGTAAGGATAGCACGGCGTTAGCTATTCTTTTGCATAAGGAAATCCCTGATATTGAGTATTTTTTTTGTGATACTCATAAGGAGTTACAGGAAACTTACGATTACCTCGATCGCATTCAGGCTCGTTTAGGTATTAAAATAAATTATCTTAGCGAAAAAAGGGGTTTTGATCATTGGTTGGCGATTCATGATGGTTTATTGCCTTCTCCTCAGATGCGCTGGTGTACGGTGAAAATGAAGATTAAGCCTTTTGAGGAATTTGTGGGAGATGATGAGGCTATCAGCTACATAGGCATTCGTGCGGATGAAAATAGGGAAGGTTATATCTCTACAAAACCGAATATTAAGCCCGTTTTTCCTTTCAAAGAAAGGGGTTTGGTAAAGGCTGATATTATCCGTTTACTGGAAGAAAGCGGTATCGGTTTACCTGAATATTATAAATGGCGTAGTCGCTCTGGTTGTTTCTTTTGTTTCTTTCAGCGCAAGTATGAATGGGTGATGTTGGCGGAAAATCATCCTGATTTGTTTGCGAAGGCGGTGGAATATGAGTCAAATCATCGGGATGGTAGGACATATACTTGGACTCAAGGAGAGACGTTATTAGAGCTTTTAGAGCGTAAAGATGACATCATAGCACAACATCAAAGGGCGATCGTCCGTAAACAAGAAAAAGCACCGAATCGCCCTCTAGCAGAAGCCTTGGAGTCTGTCTTAGATGAGGAAGATTCAACCCTACCCTGCTTAGTGTGTAATTTGTAATTGGAATTAGGAATGATGCTATTACTATCTCATAGTGAAATTGAACAACGTTTAAAGATTTCTCTTAATCAACTTTTTGATATTTGTCAACAATATAATATCAAAGAAATGGCTTTATTTGGGTCAATTTTAAGAGATGATTTTAATAACAAAAGCGATATTGATTTTCTCATTTCTTTTCAACCTAATACACCTCAAGGTTTACTAACTATTTCTAAACTTAAATCTCACCTAGAATCATTACTTAATTATCCCGTTGATATTACGATTAAAGATTCTCTTAAAGACGGTGATAATTGGATTCGTCGTAATGAAATTTTAAACACTGCACAGACTATTTATGAATAGAGATAAGGCTTTTTTACTTGACATTTATAATGCTATTAATCGTATTGTATTATTTTCAAAAGATTTGACAAAATCAGATTTAAAAAGCAATGAAGAAAAACAATCCGCTATCCTCTATCAAGTAATTATTATTGGTGAAGCTGTTAAACGATTATCAATAGATTTTCGTAATAGTAATTTAGCAATTCCTTGGAAAGAAATTGCAGGAATGAGAGATATTCTTGCTCATCAATATGACAAGGTGAATATTGATACTTTATGGGACGTGGTTAATCGTGATATTCCAGAATTAAAAATAATGATTAGCCCTTTATTATCTGACTTAATAGATACAACTTAAACAAATTTTATAATTTACTGAACTATCTATTTTTGGCATTGCTGATTTTGAGTATGATTTGTATTGAGTACGAATCACTAAACTATTCAATTACTGTTATTTAGAATTGCTAGATTTTTATTCTTATACCTTGATTCAGCAACGCTCTATTTTTTTAAGGATGTTAATAGATAATTAAAAAAATTAATTGACTTTCAGTTATTTTATCAAATCTCCATCACAAAGTGGCATTATGGGATCCCATCTTTACTAACTAAATCAAATAGAGAAAAATAATCAATCATGAATTTAAACTTTGGTGTGCAAAAACAAGATGTTTACGGTACCTATGGAGAATTTACCATTGAGTCAGAAAATAAACATATTACCGCCCAATATTTACTTACAAAAATGAAGCCAGGGGTAGAAAATAGTTGGGAAAATAGTCTAGCAGATCAAATGGTGCCTTGGCGAGAAATTTTCAAAATTGATGAATTAACCTTCGACGAATTACTACAAAGAGACTTAGATGATTCTAGGGTAGCTAACGACTTGATTCCTTATCTACTCGGTGAAAGTGGCTCTAATGCTCGTTTTTTCCCGCCTATATTAGCAGTTTTAGCACCCAAAAGAATTGATAAATCAGGTATATTACCCTATTATCCTGCCCTTACCCATCAAAGCGATACATCCATGAGTTTTGGTAATTTATTTGAATTTGAAAAACATACCTTAAATGGACAATTAACCCCTTTAGGAGTGTTGAAATATAACCAAAAACAGAGTGCTTTAATAATTGTTGATGGGCAACATCGAGCCATGGCAATTTTAGCCCTTCATCGCACCATAAATCAAAAATGGGGAGATAATAAATACGCATCTTATTATAATCATTTACAAGTAAATCAACAGCAAATAAAAAACTTAGAATTACCTGTTTGTATCGTCTTTTTCCCTGATTTATATGAGGGGAATCAGGCTTTACAAACTCAAGGCATCGACTTAAAAAGTGTCTGTCGAGAAATCTTTGTGGTAGTAAACAAAAATGCTAAACGCATTAGCCCATCAAGGGAGTTATTATTAGATGATGAAGATTTAGCCGCCCGTATGATGCGTAATACCCTATCCCAGTTAAAAGATAGGGGGGAAGATAATTCTTCGGTGGCGCGTATTTACTCCTTTGCCTTTGGTGATAGTCTTTCCGATGCCGATACTCGTAAAAGTGAAGTGGTTACAGGGCAATTGGAATATTGTACCGCTGTAGCATTACATAAAATTCATTGTGCCATTAGTTTTGGCATGAAGGATGCTTTTAATCTTGATGAGTCAACGAAAGATATTACCCATAGTCGTCGCACAAAAAATAAAGAGCGTTGCGAGGATTTATTAAGGGGTACAGAATTAGAGCAAAAATGGAATTATTATGATCGTTTTTCCGGAAAATATCACCCTTTACAACAGGTACAATTAGCAGTTAATTTATTGGGTAATTTAACGGATGTGGTTTTGTTACCTTTATTTGATCAATTTACTCCCTTTGCGGTTTACAATCAAGCCATGAGGGAAGTTTATCAACAACTACAAACTCCTTTATTACGCACTGAAGAAATTCACATTAAATCTTTTAATTTATTATTTGAAGGTAGCGCAGTTCAAGCAATTTTTGAAGATCATATTCATCGTCTCAAGGATAAACTTAATAAGTATCAGGAAGAAGGTAAACCGATTAGTGATTATCTTCATAATCAGTTAAAAGATGCAAAAAATACCTTAAAAGCGGTAGAAAGTTGGGAAGATAAAATAAAGCTAAATACTGCTTGTAAATTATTTAGTATAGAGTGCGATCGTTTTTTAGACAATAATAGCGAAAACGAAAAAAAAGAGTTATTAGCCAAAGCAAAATCTATTTTAGATGCCATTTCTACTCAGGCTTTTCAATTAGGTTATCCCATGACAATTCATTCTATTGTGGAGTTAATGATTGCAAATAATCAATATACATCCTATGAAGAAAGACTAAGAGTTACTAAGTTTATTTCTCAATTATATTTAAAGGCTTTAAACAAATATTTTTCATCATCATCCGATAGTTTACACCATACCCTAACTGGTTTAATAACTGAATCCAGAATAAATGTATTTAATCCTAGTGAGTTAGGTTTAAGAGGTTTGTTGCATCTCCATCTTAAAGAATTAAATGAGAGTCAATGGATATTTTTCCGTTATGCCATCTTAGAAATCGTCCATTGTAAATATAGTTATCAAGGATTATTAGAAGAATTAAATTCTCCAGAAAATCAAGATTTAGCTCAGAAATATTTAAGAATATTACCTAGTATTATTGACTCCATATTAAATCTAAGAAAAGAATTTATAAATAAAGGTATTGATACCAGTATTAAATCCAAAGAATTTAATAATCAATTGGAATTACAAAAAGCACAACTAAAAGGGCAAGGTTTATTAGATGAAAATATAGAAACACAAGTCGCCACAATTATTAAAACAAAACAAATTGAAGTTGAAAAACTAGCAAAAGAAAATATTAAAGCTAGTTTAGGGGAATTAGCCGATAAAAATAAAATTCTTGTTCGACTAACTACCAATCATAATAAGACTGAATATAATAGCGGATTTGTCACAGGAATTGACGAATTTTTATAACTTAAATTTTGCTGATTATTATGTCTATTTTTTGAAAAATAATCACTTTCTAATATTATTGAACAATTACAAAAAAACAATTATGCACCACATGAATCCCTATCAGAATGATTTAGTAAATCAAATATTTAGCGACTATTCCATTGATAAAACAAGATTACCCTCTAGCGGATTAAATAAAGTAGGAGTCCCTAGTTTTGTGGCTGAATGGATACTAGATAAAATTGCACCGGGTAGAGGGGATTTAAGTAATGCAGAACATGACAAGGTGAATAGTTTAGTTATGAAAGCCTTTCCGAGAAAAGATGATAAGGAAAGAATTAAGTATAAAGTATATCAGGGAGAAGAATATCAGTTAATTGCTGAATTAAAGGTAAGAATACCCCTCGAAAAGGCAACGGACGAAATACAAAAACCCTTGGCAAGTATCCCTATTTTGAACCTTACAGAATGCGATATAGAGCCTGATATTCTTGAAAAATATACCTTATTATTAGGTAGAGGATTATGGGGAAAAATTACTCTTAATTATAGTATCAATGAACAGGGAAAATATAACATTAATATTTGTAATTTTGACCCCTTTCAATCTTCAGAAGTAGATTTAAGATATTATGCCCAGTGTCGTGATAAATTTAGCTTTGAAGAATGGCGAGATTTAATGTTTTGTTCTATGGGTTTAAACCCTGAAGATTCTGCCTATAATAATGAGGCAAAAATCTGGGTTTTGAGTAGATTATTACCCCTAGTAGAATCTAATTATCATGTCATGGAATTGGCACCTAAAGGCACGGGAAAAAGTTTCTTTTATGAGAATGTTAATAATAAGGTAATGGTGGTAAGTGGAGGGAAAATCACGGCACCACGTTTATTTTTTAATGGTAGAACTGGGGAAATAGGTTTATTGGGTACTTATGATGTCACTGTGTTAGATGAGGTTCAAAGTTTGACTTTTGATAATCCTGATGAAATGATTGGCCCTTTAAAAACTTATTTGGCAAATGGGCGTTATAATCGTGCGGGGTTTGCGGATATAAGTAGTGATTGTAGTTTGGTATTGTTAGCTAACATTGAATTAGATGCTTATCAACGTCCGAAAAATGAAGATAATTTAATTAAAAATCTGCCTAAATTCTTTTCAGAAACAGCTTTGTTAGATCGGCCTAAATAGAAGGTTCGTGTAACGAGGGGCAATCAGTATAGAAGTACTACTAAAAAGAGGATTTTTTTGTATTGAATGATAAGAAAATTAAATAATAAACATTGCCTAGTTCGTCTTCTTTTAGGCAAAGTATAATGGAAAAATATATGCAACCATAGAGACTTGATGGACATAAGTAATCATGGCTCAACTTTCATTTTCGGCAAAGATTTCAAATCCTCCTCCAAAAAAACTACCATCACTTGGTAGAGAATATCTGCGTCCATTAGAAGTCCAATCCCTGATTCAGGCTGCCAGAAAAGTAGGTCGTCATCCCCATAGAGATAGTTTGATTATTTTACTAATGTTTCGTCATGGACTCAGAACAGCTGAATTAGTAGCTCTCAAATGGTCACAAATTGATTTATCAGAGGGTTATATAGAGATACATAGAGTTAAACAAGGACATGATAGTATTCATCCTCTACGTTCACCTGAATTGAGGGCTTTACGTCAAATACAAAGAGATTATCCCGAAACTCAATATGTTTTTGTATCGGAATACAAAGCCCCCTTATCAACCAGAACCATTCGTCATATTATAGCCAGAGCTGGGGAACTAGCTAAAATACCCTTTAGAGTACACCCCCATCAACTACGTCATGCCTGTGGCTACTATCTAGCATCACTGGGCCATGATACTAGAGCTATTCAAGATTATTTAGGGCATAAAAATATTCACCATACAGTTCACTATACCCAAATGTCTCCCCATAGGTTTGAGAACTTCTGGAGAGACTAAGCAATTAATAATTGCTCTAAACCAGCAATTCTTTGAGAAAGATCGAGCTTAAAAGTACCATAAGGATTAACGTGACTGAAAATTAAAGGAGTAATCGCTCTTTTATCAATTTCAGTGAGTTGTTGTTGCCATTGATCCTGTTTTAATATTTTTTGAATCATTAAAGTATTGACATAAACGAGACATATCTGCAACAAATGTAAAGATAAAACGGATAATTCCTGACTCTCCAAACGATTTGAGGCAAATTCTCCACCTTTACCATAAAAAATAAAATCATTAACCCCATTCCAGCGTTCTACTACATTTAAACCTTCATTAATCTCCCTTCGTACATCCTCTGAACAAAGATATTGACATAGGAATATTGTTTTAATAGCTCGACCTAATTCAAGTAAAGCCAAATATGTAGGATGTTTAAAAGAATTTTTACTAAAACGTCTGAGAATAGCCTCAGTTTCTGCTGTCCCTAACCTTAAAGCTGTGGCATACTTCACCATCTGGTCATACTGTTGACGAATCAAATCCCAATTAATCGGACGGGTTAGAATCGGCTGTAAATGAGGATAAGCATTACTGACTTTGGTGAATGGACGATATAACTTCTGTACCTTAATTCGTTTTAATCGGGGCATCAACTGAAACCCCAACAAGTGAGTAAAGGCAAATGCTATTTCACTTTGACCATGACTATCAACATAGTTTTTCTGCACATCCATATTAGTACAATGGCGTAATACCCCTTCAATCATAGCGGCAACCTCGCTACTAGAACAGGTTTGAGTTGTGAATAGATACAAGTCGATTTCCTCTCAACGTGCCAATAAATCATGACTCCTCGACCACCATAGCGTAAATGATACTGGGTCATCAGGTTTTGATCATAAGCTCCAAAATGTTTGCTATCACTAGCACAAGTAGTTGTTCCCTCTCCCCAGACATGAGGATTACGAATCTCAAAAATGGCATTAATGACATCCCCAATGGCACTTCTTAGCTGATCTTTATGGATGTAGCGACGACGTACATAGAGCAAATCTTGATATTTTTCACCATTTATACCTGTATTAATTCTTTTTAACCCGGTATTAGTTCCCATACCATAAATACATAGTAACAATCGCTTTTGCAATGAAACTCTATCAATAATCTCCCTTGTACCCATGGTTTTGAAGTTACGAGTAAAATCAACTCTTAAATCTGTCTCCTTGAGAATATCTAAAAGACTGGTATTCGCCCAAGTTTCATTGATTTCAGCCTTAAGTCGATTCAGATTTATTGGTTCAGGTACTGCTTCAAAAGGACTAAGTCTAATCAGTCCATTTCCTTTACTGATAATGGCAACATTTTTATTTTTTGGCATCCCTTGATCCAACTTATCCAATCCTTCTGCCATTTCTTGTTGTAACTTGGAAATAAAAGTTTCTACATCCTCGGGAAGAGTTAGAGCTTGGTAGTAAATTTGACGGTATTGTTCAAAATCTGTAGGTAAATCATGATCTGGATTACCATAACGTGATGCACCAACTACCCAAATTTCTTTACAACTGAGTCTTTCTCTAAGGGCTTGTAAAACACTTATTTCATAGTTAATCCGGTTAATTCGTTCGTTTCCGTCTTTATCAGTTTCCAAAAGAATATCTTTCCAACCACTTTTGACAACTCCATCAATGGGTATTTCTTCTGTGACATCATAATATTTGGACTTACTTTCTGTGTATTTTTTGAGTAATTCTAAAGATTTAATCACAGGGCGATGAATGTCATTATTAGAGCGAAATTTTAATACAGATAGAAAAATGGGAATCATCCGACGGTAGTGATTGGCAAAGGATGCACGCATTACTTTATGAACTCTTTGGCGATAGGCTATACCTGTAGCTTTGTACTCAGTGACCAAATCTTTGAGAGTTTTTTGAGAAACGACTGGATAGATTACTTTTTCTATTATTCCTTCTGGTTCAGCGGCGGCTACTTCAGCAATACGGAATAAGATGTTGGTTTTTCCTGTTACAAGTTGAAAATCGGCGACTAATTCTTTGTTAATACGTCTTTCTGCTCTTGTACCTATACGTTTGATAATGTTTATTAGTAGCTCGATCAGATTGTCCGTAATTTCTTGAGTGCGTTCCACAAGGAAGGCACTCATTAAAGTGTAGCGAATAGATGATGGATGTTGCCGTAAATGATAAGGGGTTTCAGTTGCTGCTCTATGACGGTAATTTTTTATTAGTTTTGGTGAAATTCCCTCAAATAAATCAGAAGGTAAACCTACACTTATAATTCGTTTGAGTTTTTCAATTTCTGTTAAGAAAGTGCCTAAACCTACAGGACCTGGATCTGTTTTAAGAAAGGCAAAGTCAGATATTTTAAATGTAGATGAATCTGATGAGGTAGTTTTATTTTCTTCAATTGATGTGTTTAATATGATGTCAATTTCAGTTATAGTTTCAGCTGATAATTTAGTAAATATTTGATTACAAAAGTTACTTTCATATTGATTTACGGTGCGACGAATTAAACGTTCTAATTGTTTTGTTGTTGGAGGTTCAATTTGTAATAGGCGAAATCTTTGATATATTTCTTCTTTCAGTGCTTCAAATCTTTGCTTAAACGGTAAAATATGAACCATTAACCAGTCCGATGCTTCAGATGAATCTGATAATGTAGCTGTCCGAAATCCAAACAATTCACGAATTTCAGCACGATGATTTTTGATGGTACGTCCTTGCCAATTATATTGAGAATATAATGAAGAATTTATTTCTAGTTGTAACCCAATGTAGTCAATAATTGTTTGCGGTATTTCAGCCCTATCATCTGGAAAACGAGCCATTAATTGAAAATATTTAAGGAGAATTGCAAAGCCTATCTGCCCCGCACCTAGTTTCTTTTTGACTAGTTCTAATTCTTGGGGAACAAGAGTCCAATTTTCGACTAATTCCTGCGTGTTCCAATCGAGCTTTACCAAAATATGTTTCTCCTTGTAAGTTAATCTTGACCAGAAAAAAGCATAAACGAATTTAGCCTTATAATTTTACCTAATTTTAAATGTACATCAAGACATTTTTGTCAACTATTGTTCGTTTAATACATTAGATATACTTATATTTGCTCCATGAAAATAGAATTTTTGTATTGTCAAGAAAAAATCTCTGAAATCTATGATTAACAAGCATTTCATTCATAGATTGCCCCTGGTTGCACGAACCTTCTATTTAGGCCTAGATCGTTTTGCGGGAATTATTCCAGGGTGGAAAATTCCTAAGTTTCAATCGAAAATGACGGCTCATCAGATAGGTTTAAAAACTGATTTTTTTGGGGATGCTTTATTAAGTTTGAGGAAGGATAATCGTTTTTATCACTATGCTAAATCTCATACTAATTTTATTTCTAAGGTATCTATAAGAGATGAAAATGCAATTTTAAAAAGTGCTTCTGGTTTTTTGAAAATACTTTATCCTAGCCTTAATTTAACAACGGAGGAGTATTTATTTAATTGTTTAAAACCTGCCCGAGAGTTACGGCAGAATATTCATGGTTTACTGTACAATCTGGATGATGAATTTAAACAGTATGAGAGGGATATTATTGTTGATGTGATGTAGGGGTTAAATTCTTATTAATATATTGCTTAATATGGAGATTATTATACATTGAAAATATACGATTTACTACTTAACAGTAAACAGAATAAATTAGAGTACTTATTAAGTATTCCTATATTTAATCTTTTAAAATTATCGGATAAAAATTTAACTAACGAAGAACAGTTGATAGAGGCATTACTTACTCTATATACTCCAGAAGAGTTATTAAGATCTAAATATCATAGAGATTTAATAATAGAATTTCTTACCCCTGAACAAGCCAATATTTTAGCCACTGTTTGGGATGCACCCCATGATAAAGATGTATATAAAAGACTAAAAAAAGTAGCCATCAAACAAAACTCGGAGGCAGAAAAATATTTATTTAATTTCTTTGAAATTCCTGTTTATCGTCAAACAAATATTACTGTAGAAAAATCCTCTTTTGTCGAAATTAGTCCTCAATATCCTTTGTTCAATCATCAAAGAAATGCCGCTCAAAGGGTGCAAAAATATTTATATGATCCTCCCTATCGAGGACTTTTGCATATGCCTACAGGGGCAGGAAAGACCCGTACAGCGATGAATATTATTGCGGATCATCTGCGGAATAATGAACCTACTTTGGTGGTTTGGTTGGCGTATAGTGAGGAGTTGTGCGAACAGGCTGTTAATGAGTTTGAAAAGGCTTGGGGGTATTTGGGCGATCGCCCTTTAACTGTTTATCGATTTTGGGGAGAGCATGATTTAGCCATAGAAGAAGTAAACGATGGCTTTGTGGTAGCAGGATTGAGTAAAACCTATAACGCCCTCAAAAAAAGTATCCGCTTTATCAATCAATTGGGGGTGCGTACCTCCTTTGTGATTATCGATGAAGCTCATCAGGCGATCGCCCATACCTATAAATTAGTGCTAGATAGCCTCGTCATTCCCTACGAAAAAACCGCCCTACTCGGATTAACCGCCACCCCTGGACGCACATGGGCAGAAATTGATCAAGATGCCCAACTAGCAAATTTTTTCGCCCAACAAAAAGTAACCCTCGAAATAGAAGGTTATGATAACCCCGTGGATTACCTCGTAGAACAACAATACCTCGCCCAAGCCATTCATCGCCCCCTATTTTATGACAGTGTCTTGACACTTACCCCCAAAGACATCCGACGCATTAACCAAGATTTGGATATTCCCCCCTACATTCTCCATCGATTAGAAGAAGACGAACAACGTAACCTCCGCATCATTCTTGAACTAGAAGCCCTAACCCACCGTCATCATCGCATTATCGTCTTCGCCATCTCCGTTAACCATGCTCAAATCCTCACCGCTGTTTTAAAGTTGAGAGGGTATAGTGCGATCGCCCTTACAGGAAAAACCCCGAAACCAGAAAGAGAGGCAATTATCAAGAGTTTCAAAGACGACAACCCCGAACCACAAATATTATGTAACTACGGCGTATTAACCACTGGATTCGATGCACCAAAAACCAGTGCCGCCGTTATCGCCCGTCCCACCAAATCCCTTGTACTGTATAGCCAAATGGTAGGACGAGCTATTCGAGGACTCAAAGCAGGAGGCAACGCTACCGCCGAAATTATCACCGTAGTCGATAGTCAAATGCCCGGTTTTGGGTCTGTGTCAGATGCTTTTAACAATTGGGAAGACGTTTGGAGGAAAAACTAATGAATAAACCCCATGATATAGTTCCAGCACATCTAGCCGTTCAAGCCATGCGCGATAACGGTTATAAAAATGCCGCCTATGCCATCGCCGAGTTGATGGATAATGCTATTCAAGCAGGCGCATCCCAAGTTGAATTACTCTGTGGGCAAAGGATGAAACAATTAACATCCCGCAAAAGCTCCCATATCGAACAAATCGCCGTTTTAGACAATGGTTGCGGTATGGATGCCACCGTTTTACGTCTAGCCCTGCAATTTGGTAACGGTACTCACCTAGACAAAGATCAACATACTGGCATCGGGCGCTTTGGTATGGGTTTACCCTCATCATCGATTTCTCAATGTCAAAGAGTTGATGTTTGGTCATGGCAAAATGGAGTAGAAAATGCCCTTTATACTTACCTTGACCTCGATGAAATCAAAACCCGTCAATTAAACGAAGTACCCGAACCTATTCCGAAATCTGTACCCCATAGATGGCTAAAAGTAGGGCAAAGTTTTGGTTATAGTGGCACATTAGTAGTATGGTCAAAAATTGACCGTTGTATGTGGCGCACAGGTAAAACCATCATTGAGCATTCCGAGTTACTCATTGGTAGAATGTATCGTAAATTCTTGGAACATGACCGAGTTAAGATACGAATGTATGCCTTTGATTTAGATACCCATGGGGAAATCTTGGAAAAATATGCCCTACCAAATGATCCTCTATATTTGATGAGTAAAACATCTTGCCCTCCTCCTTTTGATAATCAACCCATGTTTCAGCTATGGGAAGGAGATGTAAATCCAGAGATTACCTTTATTATCAATTTTCAAGGAAAAGATCATGAAGTGAAACTTCGTATTGCTTATGCCACCGAAGAAGCGAGGAAAAGTGAAAATGGTAAACTACCAGGGGCATTACCTCACGGAAAACACGCTGCTAAAAATGTGGGGATTTCTGTAGTTCGGGCAGGACGAGAATTGGAATTAGATCAAACTTTGGTTAATACTTATGATCCTACAGAGAGATGGTGGGGGGTAGAAGTGGAGTTTCCGCCCTCCCTTGATGATATTTTTGGGGTGACTAATAATAAACAATCTGCTCGTAATTTTGCTGAAGTTTTAGCCCTTGATATAGAATCCCTTTTAGAAAATGGTAAGACTATTACTCAGTTAAAAGAAGAATTAAGAGAAGATCAAGATCCTAAATTACCACTACTCGATTTAGCTGACAAAATTAATTCAATCCTAAGTCTTATTAGAAGGTTGATTAAAGATCAAACTAAGGGCGATCGCACTTCTGGCTTAAAACGTCACGAAAACTATAAACCCCAAAAGGCTGCCACCTATATCACCAAAGAAAGACAAAACAACGGTTATACAGGAGAAAGCGATAAAGATGAACAATTACCCAAACAGCAAAGAAAACAAGCTATCCAAGAAACACTAATAGAAGAAGGAATGCCTCCCACCCAAGCGGAATTACTCGCCGCCACCACCGTCGATGATGGCTTAAAATATACCTTTGTAGAAGCCTCCCTCGATACCCCGGCTTTTTTCTCCGTCAAACCCAAAGGAGGTGCAATCATCGTCACCCTTAATACCAAACACCCCGCTTATCAAAACCTTGTGGAAGTTTTAGAGGATAACATTGAAGATGCCGATATAGATACCTTACGCAGTCGTTTAGCTAATTCCTTAGATGCTCTCAAATTACTCTTGATGGCGTGGGCAAGATACGAAGATGAACAACCCGAAGGAATACGCAAACAAAATGCTCAAGATGCCCGTATTGACTGGGGCAGATTAGCTCGACGATTCTTAGAAAATGAGGAATAATCATATATGGGTGGGTGTATCTCACCCAAAAACTTTAAAAATATCTTATGGCTAATTATGAATAATTTAACCAAGAAAAAACAACAAATATTAACAACAGAAATTATTGTAAAAACATTAAAAAATCAAAGTGATTTTTTTGATAAATATGATATAAAAACTTTCGCCCTATTTGGTTCAACCGCCAGAAATGAAGCCACAGAAAATAGTGATCTTGATTTTTTAGTGGAGTTTAATCATTCAGCAACATTAGATGGCTATATGAATTTAAAATTTTATCTTGAAGAATTATTCAATAAATCCGTAGATTTAGTTACATTAAAATCAATTAAACCTATCATTAAAAATTTTATCTTAGCTGAAGCAATTTATGTCAAGAAATCTTAAACTTTATCTTAATGATATACTTAGTAGTATCAAAAAAATACAATTATATACTGAAAATATAACAGAATCACAATTATTAGAAGATGAAAAAACATTAGATGCTGTGACTCATAATTTAATGATTATTGGAGAAGCTACTAAAAATATTCCTTCTGAAATAAGACAAGAATATAAATATATCCAATGGAAACAAATTATTGGTTTAAGAAACATTATTGCTCATACTTATTTTTCTTTAGATTACGAAATCATTTGGGATATTGTAAGCAATAAAAAGCTAGATGAATTTAAACAGGTGATTTTAGTTATTTTAAAAAAACAAATATAGCAATTATCATGGTTACGGGGTACAAAACGATCCCCCTAAATCTCCCTTAATAAGGGGGACTTGAGAATAATAAATGTATCTCATAATTATAAAAAATGCTATATATAATTTATGAATTTTGGTCGTCAACTTAAAAACTTATGCAAAACAGCCGAAAATGAAATTATTTTAGTTGCTCCCTTTATCAAAAAATCAATCTTCAAAGAACTGTTAGAGTTGACTAATCCAGAAATAGAAATAACCTGTGTAACTCGTTGGCGTATTGAAGAAATTTTAACAGGAGTTAGTGATATAGAAATTTGGGAAACTATCAAATCTTTCCCTCAAGCTAGTTTATGGTTAAAAAATAATTTACACGCTAAATATTATCGAGTAGATAAACAATGCTTAATCGGTTCAGCAAATTTAACAGCAAATGCTCTAAATTGGTCAAAGACTCCTAATTTTGAGTTAATGATTTCTGTTGATTCAGATAATAATGAGTTAAAATATTTTGAGCATCAATTATTTGATAATTGTATTAAAGTAGATCAAGTATTGTTTAATTTATATCAAAGTACGCTCGCAAAACAAAAAGAAGCAATACCCTTAAAAATAGATACTGATAATATATATGAATTAGATAATTATCATAATTCAGAAATAGATATAATGTGGTTACCTAGTCTAAGAAATCCAGAAGATTTATATTTAGCTTATAAAAATAAATTTAGTCAATTAACTAAAGTTTCTTGGGAAAATGCCATCAAAGATTTATCTATTTTTAAACTTCCTCAAAATCTTGATAAGCAAATATTTAATAATTATATTGGGCTTCAACTGTTAGAAAAAACTTTAATACAAAAAATAGATAATTTTGTCATCATTCCTCGTAGATTTGGAGAAGTTTGTGACTATCTTCATCAACAAACAGAAGGATATATTAATAATATTAAAATAAAAGAACAATGGCAAACTTTAATGCGCTGGCTTCTATATTTTTTACCCTCACGTTATGGTTTATCTATACCAAACTACTCAGAAGTTTTTTATCGGCATTATTAACTAATTGAATAACACTTGATGAGTTCTTCAAAATATGAACTATACTTAAGTTAGTCTATTAAACTAAGTTTGATGAAGAATATAGTCAATATACACGAAGCAAAAACACAACTTTCCAAACTCTTGTCTAGGGTTGAGAAAGGAGAAAAAATAATTATTGCTAATCGAGGAAAACCAGTAGCTTTTTTAAGCCCTTATATAGAATCATCCCCAAATCAACGTACCCCCGGAAGATTAAAAGGGAAATTTACCGTGCCTGAAAGTTTTTATCGATGCGATGAAGAAATTATCAAGTTATTTGAAGGGGAATAAGATTGAAAATATTATTAGATAGTCATTGCTGGTTATGGTGGTTATTTGAACCTGAAAAATTGAGTAAAATTGCCATAGAGACAATAAGTAGTAGTCAAAATGAATTATATTTGTCTGTAGCGAGTATTTGGGAAATGGGAATTAAGTTTAAGTTGGGTAAGTTAAATTTGCCTGTATCTCCAGAGATTTTAATTCCTCAACAAATGCAAATTGATAATATTTTTCCTTTATTTATTTCAGTTGATCATGCTATTACAGCATCTACTTTACCTTTGTATCATAAAGATCCTTTTGATCGAATGTTAATCGGACAAAGTCAATTAGAATCCATGATAATCATAACTAATGATTCTGTTTTTAGTTCTTATGATGTTGATATTCTGTGGTAAAAAAAATTTCCTAAATAGTTAATGTCAACCATGAGAGAATAAAAAATGTCTAATCCTATCTACCTAGATTATCACTCCACTACCCCAGTCGATCGCCGCTTAATCGATGTAATATATGACTCGATGATCGATAATTTTGGTAATCCTAGTAGTATAGATCATCTATGGGGAGATCGCTCCTCAACCGCCATCAAAAAAGCAAAACAACAAATAGCTGACTTAATTCAGTGTCATCCCCAAGAAATCATCTTCACCTCTGGGGCAACAGAAAGCATTAATACCGTCATCCAAGGATTAACACCTCCTCACCATTTCATCGTCTCACCCCTCGAACATAAAGCCATCATTGATACCTGCGAAGCCATGGTAAAACGAGGATTCGCCCAGATAACTTGGTTGAAAGTAGATACTAAAGGGAGAATTGACCTAGAATATCTTGAAAAAGTATGTAGCCAAGGCGCATCCTTACTCTGTGTCATGGCGGCAAACAACGAAATTGGTAACATTTACCCCATCCAAGAAATTGGTAAAATTGCCCAAAAATATCATATCCCTTTCTTATGTGATGGCTCTCAGGCAGTGGGTAAAATTCCTCTCAACTTTGAAGATTGGGGTATTACCTTCTTAACCATTTCTGGACATAAATTATACGCCCCGAAAGGTATAGGTGCATTAATTATCAAACAAGGATTTTCCATCAAACCCCTAATTTATGGAGGAGGACATCAAAACGGAATGCGCTCAGGTACACTCAATGTATCGGGAATAGTAGGTTTAGGAGAGGCTTGTTATCTCAGACAATCAGAAATGACAGAAGATGAAAGGGCGATCGCCCTTAAACGAAATCAACTACAATCATTATTACAAGCCCAAATCCCCTCATTAATCGTCAACGGTGATACAGATAACCGCCTCGCAGGAAACCTCCATATATCTATCCCCGATGTTCCCAATAGTGCCATGATTGCTAGGGTAAGAGATAAACTAGCCATCTCCACAGGCTCAGCTTGTACCTCAGAAACCTTTGCCCCGTCCCACGTATTGAGGGCAATAAACCTAGAAGATGAATTGATAGAAAGCGCATTGAGAATTGGCATTGGCAAATTTACCACCCATGAAGAAATAGAAAAAAGTGCAACTATCCTCATCAATACCATCAATCAAATTTGTTTAGTAAATTAAAATTTAACGTAAGCAGAAGGCCTCAGAATAATACAAACGGATGGAATAGCCGTTTCTGCATCAGGAGGCACAGTAAGACCAAAAGGCGGACGTAAATCTGTCTTGAGGCATGATCTGTTGAATGATGAAGCTCCCGACGAGAGCTAAAGCTGTCGGGTAGTCGTTCACCAGTCAATAGTCTGTAACTATGGGAAAATATGGGGATTGGGTGGGAATATGTTGTTATTTCTATCTATTTAGTAAGACATAACAAAGCCTTTTGTTCTACTCATCTGTAAACCTTTGTAACAAAAAAGAAAGACACCTTGTTGATATGGTATCTTTCTATAAAGACTATTTAATTCAATAAAAATTCTTTTTGGAGTTTTTCCGAAGAGTCCGAGTTTTAAACCTCAAACAACAACGAAAAAACATCTCATCGCAATTTGATGTTAACACGTTTGGTCAAGGTTTGAAAAGATAAACCTAAAACAAAAGCCAAAAATGTTCAAATTAAACAACAAAACCACCAACCTAGCCACCGCCAACAAGGTGCTACAAGGTGCATTGGCTCAAGGGTTACAGGACTTCTTCGGTGACTCTCCAAAGGGAAAAGGAGAGAAACAATGCAAAACCAAAACCAAGAAAAACTGTTACAAATCTTTACCTACCGCTGGAACTGGATCATCAAAGAGCATGGCTCATGGAAAACCGTCAAAACCCGTATAAGTGACCCCACCCTCATAAAGATTTATGAAGACCCTACCAAATTGATAGGAGTAGGGTTTGATAAACACACAAAGTATTTGATGCTAGACATCGATAAAAACTCCCCCTACCACCCCAAAAACGACCCCAACGGCATCCCACTACTAGAACTAACCCTATACAAAATAGGACTAAAAGAAAACATCAAAATTCAATCCAGCCAGAGTGGAGGAATACATATATACTATCCATTCAGCCATAAACTAAAAAGTTACAAGATAGGAGCAAAAATAACCCAATACCTAGAAATAAATGGTTGGACAGTAAAAAATGGCACACTAGAAATCTTCCCCAACCAAAAGAAAGATAACTATAGCCAAGACAAAAACCAATGGAAACTATACCAAAGGCATAGACTACCCCTACAACCAGAAAGCAGTAGTTACCTCCTAGATAGTCAATATCAGCCCATAATAGATCACCCCAAGCCCCTAGATAGTTTCCTAGAGCAGTGGGAAAATGTAGCCAAAGCCCAAGACATAAAAGAACTAAAAAGATACCTCTACTTACAAAGCAAAAAAAGCCCAGTTTTAGCCCAGATAGAAAAAGAACTAAACCAAGTAATAACAGAAGGATTCACAGGGCGTGGTCAAACCAACGACATTTTACTCGCCCTAGGAAGGAAAATAAGACTATGCAGACAACTAGGAGGAGTAGAACTAAGAGACACCATCAGACATACAGTAACCCACCTGAGAGGATACGAAGAATACTGTGGGCATCAATACGAAATCCATCAACGGAGTCAAGATATAGCCAGATGGGCAGAAACAACATATCCTTTGGCATGGGAGAAAAAAAGCAAAAACCTACCCAAACCAAAAACCAACAACAACATAAAAACAAGAGATGCTTTAAATAGGATAATAGAAGCCCTAAAAATAGTAATAGGCAAAGAATATAAAAACATAACAGCCTTCGTAAAAGAAATATGTAGCATAGCCAAATGTTCAGCATCAACCCTATACAAACATCAGAAAATATGGAGAGAAAAAGTAAAACTAAAAATGGTGTGTAATAGTAGTCAGGGAGAGAGTTTGAGTGCCATAGAAGTACCCAAAAAAGAACAAGAGCAAAACAACCTCAAACCTATAACCAGTAAAGAATTCAAACAAAAACAAGAACAACAAACAAAAAAAGACAAAAACGTGTGTAACGCAAGAGAGCGTAAAGGTTTGAGCTTAGATTTTTTAGAAAAGTATATACTAAGAATTTATATGCTTAGTTTATGTTCTCCCGAAAAAAAAGAAATTAAAAAGAACACACAAAAGGCGGTTAGGGGTAAATCAGAAGAATCCTGTTTCTTAATTGAGAAACTAGAAGTAGTTACTTTACGGGAGCATAATCAAACCATTGATGGGGAAACTAGAAAAATTAATGGAGGAGAATCAGAAGCCTTAGAATCTGAACCAGCAAGATTAACCATCGAACAATCGGGGATGATAGGTGACTCTCCAGAATTAAAGCCATTAAATTCAGAACTAGGTGTAAAGCTAGGGAAGCCCTCATATCGGCAAAGTAGCTTAAGTGGTGGAAGTTCAGGGGATACCCCAACCGTCGCCCAGGAATCAGTTAACTCTTCTGCCCACAGTAATAACGACCTTGTTGCCGAGGATAAACTTATCCAAGAGCGTAGTAAATTCCTCAAGGGCTTAGGCATAGAGATACCTGAGAAATTAGCTGAGTTAGTTAATAAGGCAACCATGGAACAGGTAAATAACCTGCGACAGTTACTCAAGGAGAATAAAACTCTTAATAACCCCGTGGGCTTCCTCATAAAAGCCCTGAAGAATAATTGGCAACCCAAACAGAAAACCAGTACCCCAAGCAAACCATCATGGCAGGAGGAATTTGAGGAGTTTTATAATCAAGCTATTAAGGCAGGATACTGTGAGGATTTACCTATTAATTACCTATCGAGGAATCATCGTAATGAACCGATGGTAAGGGTAAATAAGCCAGATTCATGGTTAGGTGCACCCTATACCCTAGTTTATTGGCGTGAGGCGATGCAGGAGTTTTGGGGGAATAATGATAAATGAAGGGATGAGTTGTGATGGAGTAGAGTGTTGTGGTCTATAGATAGCAGTATGTATATTCTATCTTGCACTATTTTACAGACATCTCGGCTTTACCCCTAGTTAGCTTATCCTACTGTGCTAATTTTGTACCTTCCGGCGGAAACATAGGGTTCGTGTCATGAGGGGCAGTGAGAAGCTAAAGGCTATATATAGCAATAGTTTCAGTCTTTTTTATTTCTTGATTGTTAAAGGTCTTTTTTCACGTCAAATGATAAGTTTTACAAATGGATTAATAAATAAGTATTTGACAAATATTAAATAGTATGGGGTTAAATATTAATAGAGGGGGTGCTGAGGGTGTCATAATCCAAACTTGCCCATTAATGATGTTTAGTAAGGCTATGCTTAGGAACAGTAAATTAAGTCTTTGCAATATATATTTAAAATAACTTCCCCCTTTTTGACCATTTATGGGGAAGTTTGATTTAAATAACTTATCAATCGAGGCTAAAAAATAGTTTATTTGTACTTATTTTTTAACCACTGCCCCTCATGACACGAACCCTATGTTTCCGCCATGATGCAGGTTTTAGACCTCTGTTTTCAGGAGGGTTTAATTGGTACATGAAAATTGCGATTTATTGTCGAGTTTCTACTTCTGATCAGTCTTGTTCTCGTCAAGAGCGAGATTTACTTGACTATGCTCACCAAGCAGGTTATGAGGTGGTAGGGATTTGGAAGGAAACGGTTTCTGGGGTTAAAAGTCAGCATCAAGAAAGAAATAAGGTGATGGAATTAGCTCAACATCGTCAGATTAGGGGAATTTTGGTGACAGAATTAACTCGTTGGGGTCGTAGCACTTTAGATTTAATTTATACTTTACAGGATTTGAGTCATTGGGGAGTTTCTTTAATTGCTCAAACGGGTATTCAGTTTGATTTGGATACTCCTCAAGGAAAGTTAATTGCTTCAATTATGGCTTCCATTGCTGAGTTTGAAAGAGATTTAGTACGAGAAAGGGTGCGTTCGGGATTGGCCGATGCTAAAGCTAAGGGGAAAATCTTAGGTCGAAGACCTGGACAACGAATTAAGTCTGATCGTCTTGCCCCTCAAGTTTTAAAGATGGTTGCACAGGGCTATTCTTATCGTTCTATTGCCGAAAAACTACATCTGAGTAAGACTACTGTTTGTGTGATTATTAAGCGCCATCGCTCCTTGATGAATGTGGAGCAATTTTAAAAGCTGAGAAGGTTGTGCAATAAAAGTTTTACTCTTAGCGTTGTTTTTCTCTCACTTGCTACTCAAACGCCTTTTAGGCAATGTACAATAGATAAAGGTACGATATTTAGAGGGTTATAACCATGTTTATTTTAACCACTCAACTTCCATTTTCGGCAAAGTCAAATTTCTGCTTTCCGTCAGTCAAAAAAAAATCAAAACGAGAAAGGGAATATTCGTCTTGATGAAATCAAACGCAAATATCCTCTAAGCAATTATCGGTACTTAAACTTCTAATCTCTAATTAAAAACTAGCGTCTAACTTGTCTAATAAAGCCAACCCTTGTTGAATATCACCTTTACTTGCCATAACTTGAAAACGATTAAAAGTATCAAATTCAGCAATAGCTTTAGTAGAAAATTCCTCCATTAATTTATTAACACTAATTCCCCTAGTTTGTGCCAACTGTTTCAATCTTTCATGTTTATCATCAGGAAGTCGAATCGTTAAAGTTGCCATTACATTATACCTCTAAAAAATACTCTGGTTGAATAATTTGTAACTGAGGAAACAGCAATTCTGCACCTCGAAAATCTTTAATATTATTAGTTATAATAAACTGAGCATTACCAGCCAATGCTAATTCTATTAAGTAATTATCAGCTTCATCTTTAAGATTCGGTCGCCATAAATAGTAAATTGAAGTCCAGCGACAAACACCCATAAAAGAAGCTAATAAAATTTCTATTTCAGCTACAGTTAAAGGAGACTTTTTGATAATGTCATCTCTATGAATTAAAGATTCATATTCAGCAAATAAACTATTACCCATTAAAGGTAAATATTTACCCTCTAAACATCCCCTAATAACCCCTCTGGATGCCCCAGATTTACTAATAACAGCACTAATAAAAATATTTGTATCAACTACTATTTTAACAGTCATAGGTAAATGATAGCATATATACTGCCACTTTGCCCTGACTTTCAACCTGTAACAAGGGAGAAAGCTAGGGAAACTGTAATAACCATGCAAATTCACTGAAACTGAATCAGAGCAAATGTTTTAACTTATTCTGCGTACTTTAATCGTTACAAAACTTAAGACGACTGTTCGATTTCGCGCTTATCTCGGCTTTACTCCTAATTGGCTATATTTGGCTTAGTAATTGGTTATTTTATGGATATTAATGAAATCTCAACGAGACTGAATATAAATTAAGAAACTGTTGAATAAATGGTACAGATAGGGTTTATATCAGCAATGGGCGATGCAATCACTGAATTAAATGCTCGGAAACTACCTGTCTCTCTTATCCTGAAACGACTTGATTAATTTTTTTACTACGGGTTATCTACAATTTATGTTAAAACCTACTTCAAAAACATATCCTGTAAAGGTTTGGGAGAATGGCAATCCCTTGAAATCAAGAAAATAAGAACGCTCAAATCCATTGATATATATAGCGTATAGCCTATTTTTAACATGAATTTTGCATAACCTGTAGTAAAGTTTTGGAGGAAACACCCTACCCATAACGCTCTCGTTAAAACCAAACCAAGGGTAGCCACAACGCCCTTGTGGGGGAGGAGCGTTACGTTGTTCCGTCTTTCAACACCATTCATAATGGTGAAGGAATATAACATGATACCGATCTATTTGAAGTTAAACCGCATGGCTTAAAGACTTCACGCCTTCACGCTCCCTATATTTATTTGTACTACACCTTCTGCGTTTTCATGTTAAAAGACACCTCAAAATCATACGCTATAAGGTATCTAGGGGGTTGATTGAAAAATCATTTATTAACTTTCCGACTTGAAGGGGGGAGGTTACACGAGCGCATATAATAACGCTTGAAACTATTTATATATATAGTTTAGATACCATTTCTAACATAAATTTTAGATAATACGCAGTACACTTTTGATGTTAGTTACTAAGGTTTAAATCAAGGGATAACTGACCGATGCTGATATTTCCACGTTTGCGGGTATGGTAGCTCAAATGACAAGCGGTGCAAAGGCAAACCAAGTTTTCCTTCCTGTTATCCTCTGGTTGATAATTAGAATGATGAACCACCATAGTTATTTTGGCACGGTCTGATTTACTAAGATGAGTCGTCTTATCCCCTGGCTTAATGCACTGCACACCACATTTTTGACACCGCCACTTTACTTTCTTCTTTTGTTTGAAGGCAATCTCATTCCAGTTATCGGGATAACGACTCTTACTCATGGCGATCATTGATTATTTTGTGAACCTTTAAAGTCAACATTTTGTTTCTACATTACCTGATAAGGAGCTTAAAATAGAATTAAATGACCTTAGTTTGTGGTAAATTTTGCGTAAATTTAAAGTGAGGATTATAGGAGAGAGTTTGGTTCCTATAATCTTTATGTTTCAATGCTTTAGAGATTTTTGTTTACTATTTTTTCTTTAAAAATACTGATAATTTTTGTCAATTTTATAGTAAACTAGAGTAGTTATTAATCACTCTGCA